>JBIIND010000043.1:0-8869 GCA_044337665.1 Cyanobium sp. | reverse complement strand
GGCCCTCCGGCGCCTCCAGCGACCAGGTGAAGGAACCCGGGTAGCGGGTCCATACCCCGTCGCACTTCCACCCGAGCCGCGGCCAGAGCTGCTCCCAGCGCCCAGCACAGGCCCGCAACAAACGCCCCTGCACGGAGAAGCCGAAACGGCCGCGGGAATAGACCAGCCAGAGGCGATCGAGATTCTCCAGATCGACGCCGGCGATCCCTGCCACCTCGGAGTAATAGACATAGCCTCGCCGTTCCGCAGCCGGACCGGCCAGCTCGCGCAGGTGGGCGGAGGTGAGGCGATCCGCCTCCTCAAACGCCTGCTCCACCAGCCGGCCCTGGAGCGGGCCGTAGTCGAGGCCTGCGGCGCTGGGGGTCACCAGCCACCCCTCCGGATAGCGCTCGGCCAGGGCCGCCCTGGCAGGCTCACCACCGTGGCGGTGGAGAAGTTGCAACAACGTGCCGGCAGCCCAATCCTCCCCGGTGGCATCGAGCCGGTCGAGGCAGGAGGGAATCAGGGGGATCAGCTCGGAAGCCCGCGCTTCGAGCAAGGGCAACAGGCTGCGCCGTTGACGCGGCGAGCCGGAGAGGAAACGTTCCAGCAGCTGATCGGAGGCGACGCTGGAGGTGACCGGTGGGCCGGAGAGCATGGACGGGAGCGGGCGGCCGTGCGGGTGGGGCCGGCGAAAGCGGCTGTGGCCCACTTTGTCAGACCGAACCCGGGCGCGTGCCCTGGGCAGGGGGAGCCGCCCTGCCTAGGATCGGCCTTTCTCCACACGCCATGGCCGCCGCGATCCAGTTCTTCCGCGGAGTCGACGAGCCGGTCGTCCCCGACATCCGACTGACCCGCTCCCGCGACGGTCGCACCGGTCAGGCCCTGTTCGTGTTCGAGGAGCCCGACGCGCTGGCGCCGGAAACGATGGGCGACATCACGGGCATGTTCCTGGTCGACGACGAGGGCGAAATGGTGACCCGGGAGGTCAAGGCCCGCTTTGTCAACGGACGGGCTTCGGCCATCGAGGCCACCTACACCTGGAAGACCAACGAGGATTTCGAGCGGTTCATGCGTTTCGCCCAGCGCTACGCCGAGGGCCATGACCTGGGTTTCGCGGGCGCCGAGAAGACCGGTGAGGAGCAGGACGGCCCAGGGGAGCCGGCGGAAGCTTGAAATTCGGACAGTGGCTGGGATTGGTTGCCGTCGTCGCGGCGCTGCTCCTGCTCTGGAGCCTGCGCGAGGCGATGATGCTGCTGTTTGCCGCGGTCGTGCTGGCGATGGCCCTCTGCACATTGGTGGGGGTGGTGCGCGAACGCCTGGGCTGCCGCCGGATCCTGGCTCTGGCCCTGAGCCTGCTGGCCGTGTTGGTGGTGGTTGCCGTCGTGGCCACGGCGATCATTCCCCCCTTCGTCGAACAGTTCGGCGAACTGTTGCAGAAGCTGCCGAAGGCGGCTTCCGTTCTGCTGGAGATGATGCACCGCGCCATGGAGAGCGCCTCGAAGATGCTCTACGGCAGCGAGGATGGCGGCCTGGCCTGGCTCAAGCAGGAATTCCGCGGTGAAACGGACGGGACGGGAGCGCTGGCCAATGGCCTCAGCGGGGGTGCCCTGCGCCTGCTGGGCTGGACCGGCAAGCTCGGATCGGGGCTTCTGCAGACGCTGTTCGTTGTGGCGGTGGCCTTGATGATCAGCGCCCAGCCAACCGCCTACCGGGAAGTGATGCTGCTGTTGGCACCCTCGTTCTACCGACGACGGCTTCGCGAGGTGCTGGTGCAGTGTGGCGAAGCCTTGAGCGGCTGGATGGGGGGTGTGCTGATCAGCTCGCTGTGCGTCGGTGCCCTCGCGGCGATCGGCCTCTCCCTGCTGGGGGTGAAACTTGTGGCGGCCAATGCCGTGCTGGCTGGCTTGCTGAACGTGATCCCCAACATCGGCCCCACCCTCAGCACGGTCTTCCCCATGTCGGTCGCCCTGCTGGATGCCCCCTGGAAGTCGCTGGCGGTGCTGCTCCTCTATGTGGTTGTCCAGAATCTGGAGAGCTACGTGATCACCCCATCGGTGATGCACCACCAGCTGCAGCTTCTGCCCGGGCTCACCCTCTCGGCCCAGCTGATTTTCACCGTCCTGTTCGGCCCGCTTGGACTGCTGTTGGCTCTGCCGATGGCCGTCTGCCTGCAGGTGATCCTGCGGGAGGTGCTGATCCACGACATCCTCGATCCGTGGAAGCGGCAGCGCTTCGCCAAGAGCGCATGAACGCCCGCACCCTGCTCGGGGGCCTGGCGCTGGTGGTCCTGGGCCTGATGGCCTGGGAACTCCGCTGGGTGCTGCTCGTTCTCTTCGGCGCGGTGGTGCTGGCGGTGGCCCTCGATGTGTTGATCAGCCAGCTGCGCCGCCGTCTCCCCCTCAGCAGGCCCGTGGGGCTGGTGATCGTGGTGGTGCTCCTGGCCCTGGGGGGGACCCTGCTGATGGGCCTGCTCCTGCCGGAGGTGCTGGAGCAGAGCCAGCAGCTGTCCGAGCTGATTCCGGTCCTGCCCCAGAAGCTCGGCGACCTGGTGGAGAAAGTGCCCCTGCTCGGGCGGGCGGAGAGCCTGCTGGCCAACATCAGCTTCGATCGGCTGGAGAACCTTGCCGGCGGGGCCCTGGGCATCGCGGGGGGCGCCGCCAACAGCACCCTTCAGCTCCTGCTGATGGCGCTGCTGGCGATCCTGCTGGCCCTCGATCCCCGCAGCCACCAGCGCTTGCTGATCGCGGCCACGCCGCGCTTCTACCGATCCCGCATGCAGACGATCCTGCGGGAATGCCGCGAAGCCCTCGGGGGCTGGTTGGCGGGCATGACCCTCTCCGCCCTGGTGGTCTTCCTCACCACCTGGGCCGGCCTGGTGCTGCTGGGGGTACCGCTGGCCCTGCTCGGTGGCATCGTCTCCGGCCTGCTGACCTTTGTGCCCACGATCGGCCCGACCGCCGCCACTCTCCTGCCGATGGCCGTGGCCCTGCTGCTGGTGTCACCCGCCAAAATGCTGCAGGTACTTTTTTTGAGGCTGATCCTGCAGAACGCGGAGGCGTTCCTGCTCACGCCGGTGCTGCTCAGCCGCACCGTCAACCTTCTCCCAACCGTCGCCCTGATCGCCCAGTTATGCCTGGGGGCTCTGCTCGGCCTGCCGGGGGTGCTGCTGGCCTTGCCCCTGGTGGTGGTCCTCCAGGTGATCAGCGAGGAAGTGCTGGTGCGGGATGTGATGGACCGGTGGGAAGTCGACGGGTTCCACGGGGATGGCCCGCCTTCCCTGGTGACGGCAGGACATTCGCTGCCCGCGGAATCTCCCTGAACAGGCGCTCCCTCAGAACTCTGGCGCTCCCTCAGCGCTGCGTCGCCCCGTAGTGACGCCACAGGGAAGGCTGAAACACCAGCACGGCCACGGCAAGCCAGTGATTGCGGATGGCGGTGACCAGGGTGGTGAAGGTGAAGGCGTCGGCGAGCAGCAGGAATTCCACCCTCAGATCGAAGAGGGCAAGCAACAGCAACAGCAGGGGCACCAACGGCCGGCTGCGTCGGCGCCGGACAGGGTCCGCTGGGCAGGAAGGCAGGGGATCAGGGCTTTCCTTCATCGCCGCGACAGCACCGGCAGCAGGGTGGGGGCAAGGCCGATGCTGGACCAGCTGCCGACGGCAATGCCCAGGCTGAGGGCCACGGCAAACCAGAACAACGTGCTGCCACCGAAGAAGATCAGTGCCAGCAAAGGCAGCAAAGTGGTGAAGGAGGTGTAGAGGGAGCGGGTGAGGGTGGCATCGACAGCCACATCCACCTGATCCACCAGGGGCAGATCGGCCAACACTTTCTTCTGCTCGCGGATACGGTCGTAGATCACCACCGTGTCCGTGACCGAATAGCCGGCCACCGTAATCAGGGCCACAGCAAACAGGGAATCGACTTCGACTCCGGCCAGAAGGCCCAGCCAGGCGAAGGCTCCACAGGTGATCAAGACATCGTGGGCCAGGCAGAGCAGGGCCAGGAAGGCAAAGACGCCGCTGTACATGAAGGAGATATAGGCCGCGATGGCGGCGAAGCTGACCAACAGCGACACCACACTGCTGCGCAGCAGACGGGAACCGAGGGTGGGGCCGATCGTATTGACGGAGGTGCCCGCCGGATTGAAGGGGCCGATGGAGCGGGCCAGCCCGCTCAGCACCCCTTCGCCCTGATCGGCACTGAGGGCGGGCAAGCGGAGCACCACCGTGCGGCCGCCATCCAAGAGTTGCACGGCGGCCGCGCCAAGGGCGGGAGCGGGCTCGCCAGCGTCGACGGGAAGGCGGAGCGCGGCGAGACTCTGGCGCACGGCGTCGACCCCGAGATCGGGGCAGGATCCCGCACAACGTCGCTCCAGCTGAATCTGGGTGCCACCGGTGAAATCGAGACCGGGGCGCAGGGGGGCACGAATCGCCGGATTGCTCCAGCCCAGTCCCAGTCCAAGCAGGCTGACGGCGCAGGCCAGCAGGGAGCCGATCCAGGCCTGCCGCCGCCAGCGGCTGATCCGGAAGCGGAGCGCTGACAGGACGGGATTCGGAGCGGCGGCGGGCGGGTTGGTGTTGGCGGCGGGATTGGCGGCGGTCACGGGCGGCGTGGGCGGAAGAGTGGAGATCAGGAGGCTGGGGCCGCTGGATGCTGACGGGCCGGTAGGAAGTAGGTGACGCGCCGCAGGGCGGGATACGTCATCAGAAGCTTGAGCAGGGTGCGGGTGCAGGTGAGGGCCGTGAACAGGCTGAGCAGCAGACCGATCGCCAGGGTGACGGCGAAACCGCGCACCAGGCCCGTGCCAAGAAAGAAGAGGGCTGCGCAGCTGATCAGGCCGGTGACATGGCCATCAAAGATCGAGGAGAAGGCCAGGGAGAAGCCCGTATCGATGGAGCGGATCAGGCTGTTGCCTGACCGCAGCTCCTCCTTCACCCGCTCAAAGATCAGCACGTTGGCGTCCACCGCCATGCCCACCGAGAGGATGAACCCGGCGATGCCGGGCAGGGTGAGGGTCACCGGAATCAGGGCGTAGAGGGCGAGGTTGAACAGGGAATAGAGGGCCAAGGCCACCACAGCCACCACGCCGGGAAGCCGATAGACGATCACCATGAACACACCCACCAGGGCCAGGCCGGCCAGGCCGGCCACCAGGCTGGTGCGCACGTTCTCGGCCCCGAGGGAGGGCCCGACGGTGCGCACTTCGACGATCTTCACCGGCAAGGGCAAGGATCCACCCCGCAGCTGAACCTCCAGCTCCCGCGCGGTCTCGGCGGTGAAACTGCCGCTGATCGAGGCACCTCCGCCGGCGATGCCGGCGGTGCGGAACTCGGGCCCCACGGTGGCTTCGCTGATCGAGCGTCCGTCCAGAACGATCCCCAGTACCCGGCCTGTGCCCGCAATCGACTGGGTGAGGCGGGCGAACTGCTCACCGCCCTCCCGCGTGAAGTTGAGGGTGACCTCCCAGCTGCTGCCGCTCTGTTGTTGCTGACGCCCGGCGGTCTGCAGCTCCTTGCCGGTGAACAGGGTGGGACCGTAGAGGGAGAGGATGCGGCGATTCACCTCGTCTTCCAGGGCTTCCAGCTGCTCGATCTCACCGCTGCCGGCGGGAACCTTCACCCCAAGGGAGCGCAGGGCTTCGGCCCGCTGCTCATCACTGAGGCTGGGCTTGGGGGGGTCGTTCTGTCCTGGGGGGGGAGCCTGCCTCAGGGCGGCGGGACGGCGGGCGGCGAGAACCGCCTCCACCTGTCGCTTGAGCGGCAGCAGCGATTGCATTTCGTTCTCGGTGCCGGGGCGCTGGGCGCGAAACTCAAGCAACGCGGTGGTGCCGAGCACCTTGGCGGCCTGGGTGGGATCCTGCTCCCCGGGAAGCTGCAGTACCAGCTGGTCATCCCCGACGGTCTGCAGGGTGGACTCCGCCACCCCCAACCCGTTGATGCGGCGCTCCAGCACCTCGCGCACCGCCTCGAGCTGCTCGGGCTGAACCCGGCGAATTTCTCCGGCGGGCAGCACCTGAAGGGTGAGCTGGCTGCCGCCGCGCAGGTCAAGGCCCAGTTTCTGCCCCAGGGGATCGGTGGGGGAATCCCAGGTGAAGAGCAGGGCGCCGGCGGCGATCGCCAGCGAAAGGATGAGCGCCAGCCAGCCCTGGGGTCGCGTCATGGTCTCAGAGAGCTCCCTGCTTGAGCTGGTGCGCGGCGGCGACGATCTGGTGGGGTTGGATGATGGTGAGGTTCTCCAGGTTGCCGTTGTAGGGCGTGGGGATGTCCTGCGAGGAGAGTCGCACGGGGCGGGCGTCGAGTTCGTCGAAGCATTCTTCGGTGATCAGGGCAATCAGCTCGGCGCCGATACCGCCGGTCTTCATGCACTCCTCAACAATCAGCACCCGACGGGTCTTGCGGATGGAAAGGGCGATTGTGTCCATGTCGAAGGGCTTGAGGCTGATCAGATCAATCAGCTCCACATCCACCCCCTCGGCCTCAAGCTGCTGGACCGCCTTGAGGCAGTGATGGCGCATCCGGGAATAGGTGAGGATGGTCACATCCCTGCCCTCCCGCACCACATCTGCCTGGTCGAGGGCGCAGATATAATCCCCTTCCGGCAGGTCTTCCGAAAGGTTGTAGAGCAGCACGTGCTCGAAGAACACGACGGGATTGTTGTCGCGGATGGCCGCTTTCATCAGACCCTTCGCATTGGTGGGGGTGCTGCAGGCCACAATCTTGATGCCGGGGACGGCGTGAAAATAGGCCTCGAGGCGCTGGCTGTGCTCAGCCCCGAGCTGCCGGCCCACGCCACCGGGCCCCCGCACCACTGCGGGAATCGTGTAATTGCCGCCGCTGGTGTAACGCAGCATTCCCATGTTGTTGGAAATCTGGTTGAAGGCGAGCAGCAGGAAGCCCATGTTCATGCCCTCCACAATCGGCCGCAGCCCCGTCATGGCAGCGCCGACCGCCATGCCGGTGAAGCTGTTCTCGGCAATGGGAGTATCCAGAACCCGTAATTCGCCGTATTTCTCGTAAAGATCTTTGGTGACCTTGTAGGAGCCGCCATAGTGACCCACATCCTCGCCCATCACGCAGACGTGGGGATCGCGGGCCATCTCCTCGTCGATGGCATCGCGCAGGGCGTTGAAAAGTAGGGTTTCGGCCACGGGGCTGGAGCCTGCCTGTGCGCGGTTAACCTATCTCAGTGCGGGGCCCTCTCCCTGCCCGCGAGGCGATCAGCCACCGGCGGCGAAGGTGCTGAGCACCAGCACCGAAAGCAGCATGCCCGGCAGCAGCAGGACCACCAGCAGACCCAGGTCGTGGGGTGTCATCGGCGTGAAGTGGGGATCTCAGCCTAGGGAGGGGAGCCGGAACCGGCCGGCAGCAGGCTGCGCAGGAGGGTGAGGAACAGTCCCAGACCGATGAACAGGAAGCTGAAGGTGGCCAGGAAGCTCATGCCCACCACCAGGGTTTTCACCGCCGTGGCGATGCTCTGGGCCACCGGCGAGCTGTAGTGGGGGGGATGGACGGCGTACCAGGTGAGCACGCGCTGACTGAGGCCGAGGCAAAGCCAGCCCAGCAACCCACTCGTGATCGCCCCGCTGAGGAAGCTGAGCGGTCCCTTGCGCGGCACCGGAGGTGCAGGGGGTTCTGCGGGACTCTCACTCATCGGGCCAGCGCGGTGTCCTCCAGGCTGACACCGGAAGCGATGCCGCGGCAGCACCAGCTCTGAAAGCCCCCCGCCGCCAGCTCCGCCGCCAGCCCCCGCTGCGCCTGCTCCGCCGCCGCGAGATCGGGAAAGAGGGCGAACAGGGAGGGGCCGGAGCCACTCATCGCCACCGCCAGGGAAGCGGCTCCGTGACGCAGAAGCGCCAGGCCGCCGGCCACCGACGCCACCTCCCCCTCCACCACGGCCTGCAGATCGTTCCGCAGAGGCGGAAGAGCCCCCTCCTCCTGCAGGGCCCTCAGCAGCGGGCCCTCGCGCAGGGCTTGGCGACGCTGGTCGAAGTCGACCTCCCGGGTGAGGTAGAAATCGCCCCGCAACTCGCGGCAGCGCCCATAGGCCCAGGGGGTGGAGACGCTGGCCTGGGGGTGCTTGATCAGCAGCACCGCCAGGGGGCGCAGCGGTCCGGGGAGCGGCTCGAGCCGTTCCCCGCGGCCGAAGCACAGGCGGGTTCCCCCCTCCAGGCAGAAGGGCACATCGGAGCCCAGTTCGGCGGCCAGGCGCTGGAGGGCGGGGGCGTCGAACCCCAGACCCCACAGCTCATTGAGACCCACCAGGGCGGCGGCGGCGTCGCTGGAGCCCCCCGCCAGGCCCGCCCCGATGGGGATGCGCTTCTCCAGCCTGATCGCGGCCCCCAGCTCGGGCAGACCCACCTGGGAGCGCAGCCGCTCCGCCGCCCGCACGATCAGGTTGTCGGCTCCGAGGGGCAGCTCCGCACAATCGCTCTCCAGCCGGATCGTGGCGTCGGCGGTGTTGCGCAGCACCAGGCGATCCCGAAGGTCGAGGCTCTGCATCACCATCGCCAACTCGTGGTACCCGTCGGGCCGAAGCCCCAGCACCTCCAGATGCAGGTTGATCTTGGCGGGGGCGACAACGGAGACCTCGGCCATGGCGGGGAGTTCAGACGGGGGGATCACCGCCGGCGGCGGTGTGGCGATTCAAACCTGCCGCCAGCGCGACCCAGCGCTCCGGCGCCACCTCCTGGGGCCGCTGCGCCAGCCCGATCCCGGCCTCCGCCGCCAGCGTGAGGAGGGTGCCATCGGGAAGGAGACCGGCGAGGGTGTTGCGCAGCATCTTGCGCCGGGCGGTGAAAGCCCGCCGCAGCAGCAGCTCCACCGTCCGGGCCAGCTCCGGCGCCAGGCGCTGCTCCACGGGCAGGGGGTCAAGGGCGATCACCTCGGAA
>JBIIND010000041.1:0-8908 GCA_044337665.1 Cyanobium sp. | reverse complement strand
CCTGGTCGGCTTCCCGGGGGGCGGCCTGTGGGCAGGTCCGCCAGCAGCGGATCTCCTGCCGTTCCGCCCCAACCCCTCAGCCCCACCGCCAGCCGCCTTTCGCCCGTGCCCGCACCTCCCCCGTCCGCTCCAGATCCCGCACCAGCCGCTCCCGGTGGACAAACAACAGCGCCGCCAACGTCTGGTGGGTGAGAAAGGCATTCACCTCTTCGCTCCCCATCTCCCACGGACGGCGGAGCTGGCCATGCCGCAGGAGCTACGGCCGCAGCAGCTCCGCCGTGATCGGCGCCAACGACCCCGGTTCCGCCATCAGCAGGCGGTGCTGGAGCACGGGCAAGCGGTGGCGGGGGCCCACCGGCAGCACGGCCCGCCAGCCCGGTATCACCATCAGGTCGCTGGGGATATAGAAACTCGTGCACTCGACCCGGCGCAAAGGATCGAGGTCGGCGTCGAGGCGGCGCAGCAGGGGGCTGCCCGGCTTCATGTCGGCCACGCCGGCCAGCAGCAGGCGGGGCCAGGGCAGGGCCACCAGGCTGCCGCCGTGGGGGCTGGCCACCGAGAGGAAGCGCCGGGTGCGGGCCGCGCCACCAAACAGCTGGATCCAGGTGCGGGCGATCAGGCCCCCCATCGAGAAACCGAGCACGTCCACGGGTTGCTCCGCGCCGAAGGCCGCCTCGATCTGCTCCCCAAGCCGTTGGGCGAGGGTTTCCAGCGAGGTGGCCCCGAGGCGATGGGGCAGGTGCGGCGCCAGCAGAGGATCGCGGCGGTTTCCGAGGTACTGGCGCAGGCCCCGGAAGATCTCGGGGGTGTCGAACAGGCCGTGCACCAGCACCAGCGGCGGAGCGGCGGTGGGCGCTGCGCCCGGGATGGCGTTCACAAGGGCAGGGGGCGGTGCGTGAAGCGCCGCTTGCCCGCGGCGTAGTCGGCGACGGTGTGGCCTTCGCCGCGCAGCCGGTAGCGGTAGGTGATCAGCCCCTCCAGGCCCACCGGGCCCCGGGGCGGCAACGTTTGCGTGCTGATGCCCACCTCCGCGCCGAAGCCGTAGCGGAAGCCATCGGCGAAGCGGGTGGAGCAATTCAGAAACACGCCGGCGCTGTCGACCGCCGCCAGGAAGCGCTCGGCCGCGTTCGGATCGGTGGTGCAGATCGCCTCGGTGTGGCGGGAGCCGTGGCGGGCGATGTGGGCCAGGGCCTCGTCCAGGTCGGCCACCACCCTCACGCTCAGAATCAGATCGGAGTACTCGATCCGCCAGTCGTCCTCGCTGGCGATCCCCGCCACCCCCAGCGCCCGGGCTTCCCCGTCGCCGCGCAGCTCCACGCCGGCGGCCTCCAGGGCCGGAATCGCCGCCGCCAGGAAATCCGGCGCGATCTGGCGGTGCACCAGCAGCGTTTCGATGGCGTTGCAGGCGGCGGGGTACTGGCTCTTGCTGTCCACCGCCAGCCGCACCGCCTGCTCCACCGCGGCGGCGCGATCCACATACAGGTGGCACACCCCATCGGCGTGACCCAGCACCGGGATGCGGGTGTGGGACTGGATGAAGCGCACCAGCTCATTGGAACCCCGGGGGATGATCAGATCCACCAGGCCATCGAGCTTGAGCAGGGCCAGACTCTCCTGCCGGCTGGTGAGCAGCGCCAGGCAGGCCGGATCCACCTCCGCGGCGGCCAGGCCCGAGCGCAGCGCCTCCACGATGGCGCGGCAGCTGGCGGTGGCCTCCCGACCCCCCTTGAGCAGGGCGCCGTTGCCGGAGCGGATCGCCAACGAGGCGATCTGCATCACCGCGTCGGGGCGGGCCTCGAAGATCACCCCCAGCACCCCCAGGGGCACGCTCACCCGCTCCAGTACCAGGCCGTCGTCCAGTTCGGTGTGCAACTGGCGCTGGCCCAGCGGATCGGGCAGGGCCGCCACCTGGCGCACCCCCTCGATGGCGCTGGCGAGCTTGCTGGGATCCAGCCGCAGGCGGGCGACCAGGGGGGCGGCCAGCCCATCCCGCCCGGCGGCGGCCAGATCCTCGTCGTTGGCGGCCACGATCGCCGCGGCGCCGGCCTCCAGGGCGTCGGCCATCGCCAGCACGGCCCGCCGCCGCCCGCCGTCGTCGAGCCGGCCGAGGGCCATGGCGGCGCGGCGCACGGCGGCGGCCCGCTCCAGCAGCTCCGGCGTGGGTTCCGGAACCGGAGCGGGGGCAGGGGCGGTGGCGGACTCGGGCAGGCTCATCCCCCCATCATCCCAAGCCGCCTGCCTCCAGGCGCTGCCGCGCCAGCCAGGCGGCCCCGAGCCGGCCGGCGCCGTTGCCCAGGGCGCAGCGCTCGATCCGCAACCCCTCCCGGCTGACCGCCAGCACCCGCTCCTCCACCTCCCGCCACACCGCCGGCAGGAAGTGCTCGCTCGCCGCGCCCAGCCCCCCCCCGATCAACACCAGTTCCGGCGTCAGCACATAGAGCAGCGAGCTCAGGCCGATCCCCAGCCAGCGCCCGTAGGCCTCCCACACCGCTCGGGCCTCCGGGTCGGCGCCATCGGCCCGGCGCGCCAGCTCGGCCGGCTCCAGGGCGCTGAGCCGCGCCAGGCCGGCGATGCTGCAGTGCTGCTCCAGGGAGCCCCGGTTGCCGCTGCGGCAGGCGGGCCCCTCCGGGTCCACCCCGATCAGGCCGGGCTCGGCCGCCGCCCCACCGTGGCCGAGGAACAGCTCACCCCCCAGCAGCACCGCTCCGCCCACCCCCGTGCCCAGGGTGAGCAGCAGCACGTCGTCGGCGTCCTGGGCGGCCCCCCGCCAGCGCTCCCCGAGCAGGGCGCAGTTGGCGTCGTTGGCCAGGGTGACGCGGCGGCCGATCTGGGGCTCCAGCCAGGCCGCCAGAGGCACGTCCCGCCAACCGGGAAGGTTGATGGCGATCCGGGCCACCCGCGCGGCCCGGTCGCTGGGGCCGGGATGGCCGATGCCCACCCGGTCGGCGAGGCGCTGCGGATCGAGCGCCTCGATCGCGTCGGCGATCGCCACGGTGACGGCCCCCGGCAGCGCCGGCTGCGGCGTGGGGCATTCCGCCTCGGCGATCAAGGTGCCGTCCATGGCGAAGCGCCCGAGCTTGATGGCCGTCCCGCCGAGGTCGACGCCGATCAGCTGGGGGCTGGGCCCGGGGGCGGCGGGGGAGGGCATGGGCGGTGGGGGATCAGAAGCGAAGGAACACCCGCAGCTGGGTCTGCCAGGCGCCCTGGGCGTCGAGGGATCCCTCCAGGTTGAAGGTTTCCGAGGCCTTGTAGTTCAGGGTGAGCTGGGGCGGCACATCCGAGCGGTTCGGGGCCGCCAGCACGGAGGCGTTGATCCGGTCGGTGATGTCGTACCCCACCTCCGCGCCGAACACCAGCTGGGGCGGCACGCGGCCGGAGCGGCGCTCCTCGTTGTCGCTCACCGAGGGGTTCACATAGGTGGGGTAGAGGGCGAAGCTCACCCGCTGGCCGAAGGCGTCGCTCAGGGTGCCCAGCAGGGGGGAGAGGAGCGACTGACCGAGCACCGTGGCCAGGGCGGTTCCCGCCTGGCCGCCGCTGAGGCCCGCCAGGGAGTTGCCGCCGATCAGGGCCACCAGCCGCTCCTGGGGCAGCGGCGGGCTGCTGCTCAGCCGCAGGTTCTCCGCGATGCGGTCGGCCGGCCCGCTCACCGCCACCGTGACCAGGATCAGCTTGAGCTGGTTGAGCCGCGAGAAGCCCCCCTGGGCCTCCACCTCCACCAGGCTCGGCGCGTTCGGGCTGCCCAGGCCCCCGGCGGTCAGCCCGCTGGGGGCGATCACGTTGAGGCTGTCGGAGACCCGGGTGCGCAGGGCGATGTCCAGGTAGGGCACCAGCCCCAGGGACGGGGTGAAGACCGCCACGTTGGGGGCGTCGGGATCGAGGCTGAAGCTGGTGGTGAACAGGTTCAGGCGGCCCCCCAGCAGGCGCACCACCCCGCTGGCCCGCAGGGAGGGGTCGAGCCGTCCGGCGATGCGCAGGCGGCCGCCGGTGCGGAAGCTGCCCACGCTGCCGATCGTCACCTTCAGGTTGGGACCGAGGCGCAGCAGCAGATCCTCGAAGCCCAGCCAGGGGACGTTGGGGATCGCCTGGCGCAGCGACTCCCCGGTGGAGGACTCCACATCGGGCCCCAGCAGCACCAACGGCTCCTGGAAATCCCACTTCGACTCCAGCAGTTGCTCGAAGCGGACCGGTTTCACCGGCTGCTCGGAGCGGGGGGAGGCGCCGGGGCTGGCGGCCAGCTGCCCTGGCGCGGCGTCGACCGTGCCGTCGCGGATCGCCACATCGCCCCCCAGCAGGGGTTGGACCAGGCTGCCGCCCAGCCGCAGGCTGCCCTCCCCCACGGCGCTGATGCGCGGCATCTGGAAGGGCACCCGCTGGAGCCGCACCTGCAGGGTCGGCTGGGCCGTCAGGGGGCGCACCAGCCCGAGCCGGCCCTCGCCCGTGATGCGACCCTGCCGCCCCACCCGGGCGGTGAGCTCCTGCAGCAGCAGCTGCTCGAAGTCGAACAGCACCGTCGCCTCCACGTCCCGCAGGGTCTGGCCGATGAAGCGCAGCTCGCCGCCGCGCAGCCGCAGGAACCCGTTGGCGATCGGATCGGCCAGGCTGCCGCGGATCAGCAGCTGCAGGTCGGTGCTGCCCCGCTGCACCGCCACGGCGCCGACCGCCAGGTGGGTGAGGAAACGCAGCCCGTCGCCGCGGCTGGCCAGGCGCAGTTCGAGCCCGGCCCGGCGTGGGTCGAGCGGGATCGTGCCCGCCAGGTCGACGCTGTTCTGCGCCCCGGCGGAGCGCAGCGCCAGGTCGACACTCACCCCGGCCTGCTGCAGTTCGATCCGGCCGCGCTCCAGCCGCAGCTCCTGATCCCCCAGGCGGGTATCCACCAGCGCCAGATCCACGGCCAGCTCGGGCAGCCGTCCCCCCAACCGGTAGCGGCCGCCCAGCGCCAGCTGGCCCCGCAGGCTCTCGGGAACCGGCGTCAGCAGCGCCAGCAGCGCCAACGAAACGCCGGAGAGGTCGAACTCCCCCTCCCCGCGCAGCAGCGCCCCCCGCAGCCGCAGCTCGAACGGCTGGGCGGCCAGGGCCTGATCCCGGTCCTGGTGGCGCAGCCAGAGATGGCCGCGGGCGGTCAGGTCGGCCTGGGCCCCGCGCAGGTCGGTGCCGCTGAGGGTCAGGTCGGCATCGATGCGGCTCTGCAGCCGCTGCAGCAATGTGCGGCGATCGAGCCGCTTCTGATCGAGGTCGCGGGCCTGCAGCCGCTCCAGGGCCGCCTGCAGCGCCAGCAGTTGATCATCCAGGCTGCGGCCGAGGGTGAGGATCTCCGGACTGCCGAGGGCGGCGGCGCCGGGGCGGCCGTTCCCGCGCTCGCCCCGCCAGAGCGGCCCGGCGGCGAGCACCTGCCGGAACAGGTTGGCGCTGAGCGCACGGGCCTGGAACTCGGCGCGGAAGGGTCCGCTCCAGCGGCCGTTGAGGCGGGCCTCGATCCGTCCCCGGTCGAGGGTGTCCACGGTCCCCCGGACGGCATAGCGGCGGTCGGCGTAGCGCACGTCCGCCCGGATCTCCTGGCCGGCGATCCCCAGGAAACGGGGGTCGGCGAGCCGCAGGCTTCCCCCAAAGGCCAGGGGCTCGAGCCCGAGGCTGCCGGCACCGCTCAGCCTCCCCTGCAGGGGCTGGAAGCTACCGCGCGGGCCGGTGGCCAGGGTCAGGCCGGAGAGGGGAAAGTCCCGGGCCTGCCAGCGGTAGGTCTCGGGACGGCCCGCCAGCCGCAACAGGCCGCCGTGCCGTTCCAGGTCGATCCGCACCGGCACCCAGCGGCGGTCGAGCCAGGCCTCCAGCCGCCCCGCCGGGGCGGGCGCCAGGGCCTGGAGGCTGAGGCGACCACCGGCCGCGGCGGCGGAAGCGAAGGGCAGTCCCGAGGCCCGCAGCCTTCCGCTCCAGCTCTCCCGCAGCCAGAGGGGACCGGCACCCGGTTCCCGCACCCGCAGCTCCAGTTCGGGGCGCAGGGCCTCCAGGGGACCGGCCAGCCGGCCGCGGGCGTCCAGCAGGCCCCGCAGTCGGGTGGCCACCAGCGGATCCAGCCGCTGCAACGGGAAATCGCGCAGCGCCAGATTGGCCTCCAGCTCGCCGGGCACCAGGCCCCGGCCGGGACGGACCGCCAGGGGGAGGCTGGCGCTCGCCCGCAGGTGGGGACTCTCGAAGCGCTGGAGGCGCAGCAGGCCGTCGCTCCACCGCAGGGAGGCCCGCCACGCCCCGATCAGGGCGAGGTTGGACGGGGCGGTGTCCACCGCCAGGCGAGGGCGGCCGGAGGGGCCCTCCAGCCGCAGAGCCCCCAGCAGGGGCTGCTGCCGCAGCCACACCGGCAGCTTCTCCCCACCGGGCAGTTCCGCGGGCTCCAGCACCCAGCCGCCCCGGAGGTCGAAGCGGCGGCCGAGGCTTCCCTGGGCGCGCAGCCAGGAGGTCCCCCGGCGTGCCTCGATCCGGTCGAGCTGCAGCGCTCCAGCCCGCCAGCGCCCCAGCAGGTTGCCCCGGATCGGCAGGTTGCCGAGCGGGTTGCCGCGGGGGGGCAGGGCCTCGAGCCGTGCCGCCAGGCGCCGCTCCCCGTTCAGGCGCGCCGCGATCCGCCCCCCCCAATCCCCGTAGCGCCAACGACTTTCCGCCAGCAGCAGCTCGCCGTCGCGGCAGGCCAGCGGGGCCCGCTCCAGGCGCAGCGGCTGGCCGCCCCCCAGGGGCTGCCAGCGCAGGGCGTCGAGCCGCAACGCGCCGCGGCAGCCCCCCACGCCCCGATCCAGGGTGAGGCGCACCCTGCCGTCGGCGCGCCCGTCGAGGCGGCCGCGCAGGGGCAGGAGCGGGCGCAGCGCCTGGATCGGAAAGGCCTGGGGTTCGAGCAGGGCCTGCCAGTGCTGGTCACGCCAGTTGCCGCTGCCACGCACCGCCGCGCTTCCCGCCAGGCCCGGGGCCCAGGCGCGGGCCCGCAGCTCCAGCCCCCGGCGCCGCAGACCCACATTGGCCTGGCCGGCGGCGGCGAGGGTGATCGGCCGGGCCCGATCGGCGGAGAAGCCCCACAGCCGAAGCGTGCCCCGCTCCAGCAGGCGCAGGCGCAGCTCCAGCGGCGGCGGTTCACCCCCCGGCGGCAGCTCACCCATCACCCACACCTGGCCGGCGGGGTTGCGGCGCAGGTCGGCCTCTACCCCGCGGAAGGTCAGGTCGAGGATCAGCTGGCGGCTGCGCCAGCTGGCCAGGGGAGGTACGGACACGCTGGCGCCAGCCACCCGCACGCTCGAGCCGTCCTTCGGACCGGGCAGCAGGCGGCTCGCTCCGATCCGCAGCCCATCCGGGCCGATGCCCTCCAGGGGACCGAGCTGCAGCGGGCGGCCCAGCGCCCGGCCCACCTGTCCCTCGATCCAGGGGCGGGTCCTGACGTAGAGCCGATCCAGCAGGGCGCGCCAGCCGCTGGCCAACCCCCACAGCAGGGCGCCGGTCAGGGTGGAGAGCAGCAGGAGCAGCAGCAGACAGCCCCGAGCCGGTGGGGTGGCGCCCGCTCGCCGCCGCAATCGTTCCGGCAGCCGCCGCATCCGCTGGGACCGTCACCGCCGTGGTCGGCCGCAATATAAGGACCTTGTCCCGACTTCCCCAGCCCCCATGGCCGCCGATCCGATCCTGTTCGTCGCCGGCGAATGGCTGGGGGCCGCCAGCGGCGTGCTCGCCCTGCTCACCGTGGCGGGCTTTCTGAGCCGCTGGGGGATCCGCTTCCGGCTGGTGGGGGTGACCAGCTTCACCGCCCTGCTCGCGATCTCCTGCCTGGCCTTCGCGGTCAGCTACGTGCCCCGGGTGACCGTGCCGGGGGCGATGGCGGCCCCGATCGTCTACGACAACGGCGGCGATCTGGTGGTGGCGGCCTCCACCACCGAGCTTCCCCAGGAATCCTGGGAACCGACGGCGGAGCAGGTGGCCCGCAACCTGCGGGGCAGCGGCCGCACCGGCGCCGACGGCCATGTGCGGGTGCGGCTGCGGCGGATCGAGCCGCTCGACGGGGAGCGCGGCCGTCCGGTGATCCTGGCGGAGGCCGATCGGGATCTGGCCACCGGCGCGGTGACGGTCACCCCGGGCCCATGAGGGCGCCCCGCGCGACTCCGGTCGCTCCACGAACTGACCTCGGCCGCCCCCCGGGGCCGATGGGGGATTCCTGAAATGGAGGTAGCCAGGCACACCGTCATGGCCTGCCCTGGCCCTTCTCCCCAACCCCCCATGTCCCCCCTTCCGGTCCGCCGTGCGCGGGCCCGCCGCCCCTGGGCCCCCGCTCTTCTGGTGGCCGGCCTGGCCCTCAGCCTGGGTCTGTCTCCGCTGCGGGCGGCTTCGGCCCTGCTGGAGACGGTGAAGCAGAACCCGGCCCTGGCCCGCAGCATGTGCGAGCGCTTCAAGCAGTACAACGCCCAGGGCAAGTCGGCCACATCGAAGGAATCGATCGACTGGGTGGCCTCCAGCCAGGGTCTGAGCCCGATGGATGCGGAGGTGCTGAGCACCTACGTGATCGGCCTGCACTGCCCCGACGTGCGCTGAGTGGCGGGCGCCGACCTGGATGGCGTCCGGCGCGACTTCCAGGACGACTGGCGCGACGGCTGGCGCGATGAATGGATGGTGGCTCCCGACGGGGTGCGGCTGGCGACGCGGCTCTGGCGGCCCCCCGTCGGGGAGGGCCCCTGGCCCGCCCTGCTGATGCGCCAGCCCTATGGCCGCCGCATCGCCTCCACCGTGGTCTACGCCCATCCCCGCTGGTATGCGGCCCAGGGTTTTTTGGTGGCCGTGCAGGACGTGCGCGGTCGGGGCGATTCGGACGGGCGGTTCGGCGGCTTCGCCCAGGAGGGGGAGGATGGCCGGAGCGCCCTGGGCTGGTTGCGCCGCCATCCCGCCTGCAACGGCC
>JBIIND010000076.1:0-7224 GCA_044337665.1 Cyanobium sp. | reverse complement strand
GCAATCGACACCCGCGAATCAGGCGTCGTCTGCGATGCGGACCAGCAGCTCTGCTTTGACCGAGGTGGGCTTGCCCTGGACGCCACCCAGCGCAACTTCGGCCGTTCCGGTGAGAAAAAAGCCCGTCGCCTGATCAACCAGGGGAAAGCGGGACCAACGTTCAAACTCAGCAACGGGGTCGCCTGCGATATCACGGTGCGCACCTGCTGGGATGATGGATGGAAGCGACGCAACGTCGCCAAAACCATGACCCGTCACCTCTTCAACGCTGCCCCCCAGAGCGGGAACACCCCCTGGGGAAGCGGTGGCACAGGCGGTGGCTATTCGGGCGAATGCCTGCTGCGCCAAGGCGGCCGCACCGTTTTCGAGGGGAGTTGCCAACTGCGGGAGCAGAGCGATGGGCGGGAGCGTCGTTTCATCGCCACGATGCGAAACGGAGCCCGCTACATCTTCCAGAACCAGGGCGGCAACGTCTGGATCAGCGATGGCCGGGGCGGCCAATGGCCCGTGAAGCACCGTGACTACGGCCAGGCGGCGGTGTTCCGCTGGGCCGATATGAGCCTGGAGGCACGCCAGGGTGCATACCGCGGCTCCCCCTCCGATCGCAACCGCAGCCTGGAAGACCTTCTGCGCCAGATGTTCAACTGAGGGCAGCGGGGGCGGCGCCGGCCAGCCAGCACCGCAGGAGCGGCAAGCTCAGACCGATCACGTTGCTGTAGCAGCCCTCAATCCTCTCCACCAGGGCCCCGCCGCGACCCTCCAGGGCGAATCCACCCGCACAAAGCAGGGGTTCCCCCGTCGCCACGTAGGCCGCGATCTCCGTGGCTGTGAGGGGGGCGAACTTCACCCGTGTGGTCACAGTCTCGAGCCGAGCCTCCCGGTCAGGGCCCAGCAGGCAGTGCCCCGTATGCAGCTCAGCCCAGCCCCCGGCCATGCGACGCCAGCGGTCCGTCGCCTGCGCCGGATCCGCCGGCTTGCCGTACACCTCACCCTCAAACACCAACAGCGAATCGCAGCCCAACACCCCTTCGCTGACCTCCGGCAGGCAGGCGGCCACCGCGCTGGCCTTCGCCTCCGCCAGGCGCCGCACGAGTCGGCAGGCATCCCGGTCGTGGAAGCTCGCCTCCTCAATGCCGCTGACCTGAACGCGATGGGGAATGGCGGCCTGCTCAAGCAATCGTCGACGGGCGGGGGAGGCGGAAGCGAGCACGAGCATCGGAGGCGTCCCGGATGGCCCCATTCGAGCCGATGGGCGGCCGGACACAATGGGGGGATGACCCCCAGCAGATCAGGCCGCGAGAGCACAGCGAGCCCCACGCCCCAGGTCAGCGCGGGGGAGCAACGGGCCCTGCAGCGCGCCGCCGGCGCCCTGCGCTGCCTCCCGTTTCGCCGCGCCTTCTATGAAGAGGTGGACGGGAAGGCGATCAGCGCCCAGGAACTCTGTTCCCGGTCCGACTGGTCCGCGCTGGTTTTCGCCCCGTTCGGGGCGGAACGGGCCGAGGACCACTTCCACTGGCTGATTCGGCTGGGGGTGCTGCGCCGGGAGGTGGACGGCCAGGGCCTCACCGAGCGGGTGCGCCTGACTCCGATGGGACGCGCCCTGCTGCGAACGTGGCCCGGCGAGGTGCCGCGGGCGGGCCTGCGGGAGCGAATCCAGGCGAACTTCCGCCGCCACCGGCCGCGTTTCTGATGGCGCAGGACCCGGCCCATCCCCCCGCCTGCATGGTGCTGGGCACCAGCAGCGGCGCCGGCAAATCGCTGATGGCGGCGGCCCTGTGCCGGGTGCTGCGGCGACGCGGCGAGACCCCGGTGCCCTTCAAAGGTCAGAACATGAGTCTCAACGCCTGGGTCGACCAGGCCGGCGGCGAGATGGCCTACTCCCAGGCCCTGCAGGCCTGGGCGGCGGATCTGGAGCCGGTGGCCGCCATGAATCCGGTGCTGCTCAAGCCCCGCGGCGACCACAGCAGCGAGGTGATCCACCTGGGTCGCTCGGTGGGCACGGCCCAGGCCGAGCACTACTACCGCGACTGGTTTCGCCCCGGCTGGGCCGCGATCCGCGCCGGGCTGGACACCCTGCGGCGCGACCACCCCGGCGGGCGGCTGGTGCTGGAGGGGGCGGGCAGCCCGGTGGAGATGAATCTGCAGCCGCGCGACCTCACCAACCTGCGCCTGGCCCAGTTTCTGCGCGCCCGCTGCCTGCTGGTGGCCGACATCGAGCGGGGTGGCGTCTTCGCCCAGGTGGTGGGCACCCTGGCCCTGTTGCGTCCCGTGGAGCGGCCCCTGATCCGGGGCATCCTGATCAACCGCTTCCGCGGCCGACGCGAGCTCTTCGACGAAGGGCGCACCTGGCTGGAACGGCGCACCGGGGTGCCGGTGCTGGGGGTGATGCCCTGGCTGGATGAGCTCTTCCCGCCGGAGGATTCCCTCGACCTCCTGGAGCGCCGCAGCCGTAAGGGGGGGGCTGAACTCACCCTGGCGGTGGTGCGCCTGCCCTCCCTGAGCAACTTCTCCGACCTCGATCCCCTCGAGGCTGAAGGCAGCGTGCAGTTGCGCTGGATCCGGCCAGGGGAACCCCTTGGCACCCCTGACGCGGTGATCCTGCCGGGCAGCAAGCAGACCCTGCGGGACCTCGCGGCGCTGCGGAACAGCGGGCTGGCCGAGGCCCTGGCCACCTACCTGGCGGATGGGGGGCAGGTGTTCGGCGTGTGCGGCGGACTGCAGATGCTCGGCCGCAGCCTGGCGGATCCGGAAGGACTGGAGGGGAGCGGCGGCAGCGAAGTGGCGGGCCTGGGCCTGCTGCCCCTGCACACCCGGTTCGCGGGCGCCAAAACCCTGCGGCGCCGCCGCAGCCGCTCCCTCTGGCCGGCCGGCGACCGCCTCGACGTGGAGGGCTTTGAGCTGCACCACGGCCGCAGTGCCTGCACGGCCACCCCCCTCTGCGAGGACGATGGGCTGGGCTGGTGGCAGGCCTGGGGGGAGCGGGGCGGGATGGTGTGCGGCACCTACCTCCACGGCATGTTCGAGAACGGGGCCTGGCGACGCCGCTGGCTCAACGACCTGCGCGAGCGCCGCGGCCTTCCTCCCCTGAGCGAGGTCCAACCCCACCACCGTCAGCAGAGACAGGCCCTGCTGGATCGCCTCGCCGAGGCGTTCGAGCAGCATATTGACCTGGCACCGCTGCTGGAATGAACCAGCCCGCCCGCGCCCGGAAGTCGGCCATGACCTCCCTGATCATCCATTGGCCCGAGGGTCGCACCAGCCGCGAGGCCGTGGGTCGCGACTGGCTTCTGGCGGCGCGGGACGCCGGCGTTGCCATCCCCACCGGCTGCCTGGGGGGCAGTTGCGGCGCCTGCGAGATCGAAGTGAATGGCCGCGTGGTGCGGGCCTGCATCGCCACGGTTCCCCCCAGCCGCACGGGCGAACTGACGGTGTCCCTGGCGAGCGATCCCTACTGGTGAGGCTGGATCAGAACTGGTGAGGTTGGATCAGACCCCCTCCCAGCAGCACGGCGTCGGCGTAGAAGACGGCCGCCTGTCCCGGGGTGATCGAGAACTGGGGTTCCCGGAACTCCAACCGGCAGCGATGGGGCCGATCGAGGGCCTGGTCCGCCGCCGTGGGCTCCAGCGGCGTGAGTTGGGCGGGCACCGGCTCACTGCGGTAGCGCACCTGCACAGCCACCTCCAGGGGCTCGGCCGGCGGTGCCATCGACACCCAGTTCACCGCCCCCACCAGGCAGCCGCCGCAGGCGGCCTCGGCCCGGGGGGCCACCACAACGCGGTTCATGGCCCCATCGAGCTTCACCACATGCAGGGGCTCTGGCCAAGCCACCCCCAAGCCCTTGCGCTGGCCGATGGTGAAGTGCTCCACGCCGTCGTGCTCGCCGACGACCGTGCCATCCGCCAGCACAATCTGGCCTGGACGGGCGGGCAGGTAGGCGTCGAGGAAGGCGCGCATCGAGCCGTGGTGGTCCGCCAGGCAGAGGTCCTGGCTTTCGGGCTTCTGGGCGGTGCGCAGCCCAAGCCGCGCCGCCTCAGCGCGGGTATCGCGCTTGCTCAACTCGCCGAGGGGGAAGACCAGCCGGCCGAGATCCTCCTGGGGCAGGTCATAGAGGAAGTAGCTCTGATCCTTGAGGGGATCAAGGCCGCGCAGCAACTGGTGGCGGCCCTGTCCCTCTCCCGGCACCGGAAGCGGGTGGGCGGAGGAGGCATGGCGGACCCGCGCGTAATGGCCGGTGGCGATTCGTTCGATGCCGCGCTCGCGCCAGGCCCACTCCAGCATCGGAGCGAACTTCACCCACCGGTTGCAGCGGGAGCAGGGCAGGGGCGTGACACCGCCGCTGTACCCCTGGACGAGGAAGTCAATGATCTGCTCGCGGAAACGCTCCCGGGAATCGAGCACGTGGTGGGGGATGCCCAGCTGCTCGCACAGGCCGGCCGCATCCACCAGGCCTTCGGCGCAGCACGCACCCTTTCCACTCATCAACCAGAGGGTCAGCCCCTCCACCTGCCAGCCGGCGGCCTGAAGAAGGGCCGCTGTCAGGGAGCTGTCGACACCGCCGGAGAGGCCCGCCACCACGCGGTGCTGCCCAGGCCAGGAGCGGAGGCGCTGCAGGACTTCCTCGACAGCCGGAAGGGCGGAGACAAGCCCTTCAGCGGCCGGGAAGGCTGGGTCGGAAACAACGGCCATCGGCGCCAGGGGAAAGGGGCTTGTCCAGGCAGAGCCATGGCCACAACATAACCGCGCCCAACCCTGCAAAGCCGGGCAGATCAGGAGGGCATCGACCTGCAATCAGCCACGAGCAGCAGGGATTAGAACCCTATCTGCAATAACTCAGTCCGCAGGATTACGCCATAAATGATCTAGGCAATTCTCGTCAACTAGCCAGCTTGCCCGCCCTACCCTGGCCCCGCCGCCCAGTCTGGACCTGGCTGCGCAGACTTGTCCCATGGGCGTCCCAGCAGAAAACCGGTCTTGGGGCGGGTGGGGGGGCGCCAGGCCAAGGGACGGCCACAATGAACCTCGGGGACGTGCTGACCGCCCCAGCCGCAAGTCCTGCCGCCCCTCCGCCCCAGGCCCGCAGCCAATGCGCCCCTCCCCCCGCCCCCCCGAGCGCTCCTGGCCCCGCCGGGACGCCCAGCATCTGCTGATCAGCGGCGGCGCGATGGCGGAGCTGGAACAGCAGCTCTTCAACAGCGGCCTGCCGGTGGAGGCGCTGATGGAGAAGGCCGCGCTGGCCATCAGCGCTCGCCTGCTGGCCGCCCCTCCCCCGGCGGCCCTGGTGCTGGCAGGGCCGGGGCACAACGGCGGCGATGGGCTGGTGGTGGCGCGGGAGTTGCACCTGGCGGGCATCCCGGTGCGCATCTGGACGCCGTTCGCGCGCCACAAGCCCCTTACCGAAGCCCACCTTCGCCACGCCCGCTGGCTGGGCATCCCCGTGCTGGCGGAAGCTCCCGACCCGGGGGATCCTGCCCTTTGGATCGACGCGCTGTTCGGCATCGGGCAGGACGCTCCGCCGGAGGAGGGGATTGGGGCCTGCCTGGGCGAGAGGGAGCGGCGGAGCCCCGGCCAGCTGGTGGCGATCGATGTGCCGACCGGCCTCTGTGCGGACAGCGGCCGCCCCCTGGGCAGGCTGGCGGCCTGCGCCCGCCAGACGTGGTGCCTGGGGCTCCTGAAGCGGGGCCTGATCCAGGACGAAGCCCTGCGCTGGGTGGGCCACCTGGAGCGGATCGATCTGGGCCTGCCTTCCCCCCTGCTGGCCTGCCT
The DNA here is from genome assembly GCA_044337665.1 of Cyanobium sp. Classification (GTDB taxonomy): domain Bacteria; phylum Cyanobacteriota; class Cyanobacteriia; order PCC-6307; family Cyanobiaceae; genus Cyanobium. The sequence goes on along the minus strand of JBIIND010000076.1, from coordinate 1,461 downwards.
GGACGAGAACACCCCCCTGAGCCTCACGGCGCTGGACCGGGGCGAAGCCCCCTGGCCGCCCCTGGATCCTGCGGCGTCCAAGTACCAGCGCGGAAGGTTGCTGGTGGTGGCCGGGAGCCCCCGCTTCCGCGGCGCGCTCCATCTGGCGCTGAGTGGCGCCAGCGCCTCAGGCTGCGGCAGCCTGCGCTGCGCCCCGCCCGGCCCACTGGCCGAGCAGCTGTGGAGCGTTCATCCCCATGTGGTGCTGGAGGACCCCCTGGGCGCCAACCCCCGCGGGGGGCTGGACTTGGCGGCGCTCCAGGAGGGTTGGCTGAAGCGGCTGGATGCGGTGCTGGTCGGCCCGGGCCTGGGTCCGGGAGCGGCAGGCGAGATGGCGCCGGGGTCGGAGGAGGCCGAACGCTGGCGGCAGCTGCGGGAGTTTCCGGGTCTGCTGGTGCTCGACGCCGACGGCCTGAACCGATTGGCGACCCTGCGGCAGCGCGGCGAAGAGCCCTGCCGCTGGCTGCTCCAGAGGAAAGGACCTACCTGGCTCACGCCTCACGCCGGCGAGTTCGACCGCCTCTTCCCCAATTGGGCTGGCCGGCAGGCGCTCGAAGCGACGCAGGGAGCCGCAGGCGACAGCGGCGCCTGCGTGCTGCGCAAGGGGGCCAGAAGCATTGTCGCCACGCCGGATGGACGCCGCTGGCAGCTGCGGGAAGCCGCGCCGGTGGCGGCCCGGGCGGGACTGGGTGACGTGCTGGCCGGCTACGCCGCAGGCCGAGGCGCCATGGCGATGGCAGCGGCGAGCGGCGGCGGGGGAAGCCTGGACGGGGCCCTGCTGGCCGCCGCCGCCCTCGACCACGCCGAGGCCGGACTGCGTGCTTGGGCCACCCATGGCGCCGGCGGCACCACGCCCCTGGCGGTGGCCTCGGCCCTGGGACAACTGGCCGGAGGCGGATGACGAATCCAACACATTCCCACCCCAGGATCGAGGGGATTAGGCAAATATTGCCGTGGTTTTTGAGCGTCACACCCCCGGTTTCCGCCGGGATATGGCGCTTTGCAACGCAAAGCTAAAAGGTTGCTGAAAGAACGCCCCCTTCCCTGATGCAACCCAGATAGTGACTTGACCCGCGTTTTTCCATGACTGCCTCCCAGGTCCATGCCAGCGAAGGCCTCAGCCGCAGGGGCACTGATTCCATGACCTGGTACCTGGCGTCGATCGGGCGGGAACCGCTGCTCACCGCCTCCGAGGAAATCGAACTGGGCAACCAGGTCCAGGCGATGATGCAACTGGTGGAAGAGAAGCGGGATCAATACACTCCCCACGAACGAAAAATCATCAAAGTGGGCCGCCGCTCCAAGGAGCGGATGATGAAAGCCAATCTGCGGCTGGTCGTCAGTGTGGCCAAGAAATATCAGGGCAAGGGTCTGGAACTGCTGGATCTGATCCAGGAGGGTTCCCTCGGACTGGAGCGGGCG
>JBIIND010000040.1:0-9001 GCA_044337665.1 Cyanobium sp. | reverse complement strand
CTCGCGCTCCCACCACACATCGGAGCCGTGCTCGGCGATCAGCGCCTGCACATGGGCCAGGCTTTCGGCATCCAGCAGCACCTCGCCGGTTTCGCGCTGATAAAACACCGGGATCGGCACGCCCCAGGTGCGCTGGCGCGAGATGCACCAGTCGCCCCGCTCGCGCACCATCGCCTCGATCCGGTTGCGGCCGCTCTCCGGCAGCCAGCTCACATCCGCGATCGCCGCCAGGGCCTGCTCCCGGAAGCCCGCCACCGAGGCGAACCACTGCTCGGTGGCGCGGAAGATCGTCGGCTTCTTGGTGCGCCAGTCGTACGGATAACGGTGCTCGTAGCGCCGCTCCGCCAGCAGGGCGCCCGCCTCCTTCAGGGCCGCGATGATCGCCGGGTTGGCGTCCTTCAGCACGTTCAATCCCGCGAACGGACCCGCCTCCGCCGTGAGGGTGCCGGCCTCATCCACCGGGCAGAGCACCGCCAGGCCGTACTTGCGGCCCGTGGCGAAGTCGTCCACGCCATGGCCCGGGGCGGTGTGCACCAGGCCGGTGCCGGATTCGGTGGTGATGTAGTCGCCGCCCAGCACCACCGGCGCCGTGCGATCAAACAGCGGATGGCGATACAGGATCCCCTCCAGCTCCTGGCCCTTCACCGTCAGCACCGGCTCGAGGGCCACGCCCAGGGTGCCGGCCAGGCTCTCCACCAGCTCCGCCGCCACCACCAGGCCGCCGCCGCCATCGCCGCGGCGGCAGATCGCGTAATCGAGATCCCCGTTCACCGACACCGCCAGGTTCGCCGGCAGGGTCCAGGGGGTGGTGGTCCAGATCGCCACCGCCAGCCCCTGGCCGCCGCCGTTGAGCTTGGCCGCCAGGGTCTCGGGCAGGGTCTCCACCGGGAAGGCCACATACACGCTCGGGCTGGTGTGGCCGTCCGGGTACTCCAGCTCCGCCTCCGCCAGGGCCGTGCGGGAGCTGGGGCTCCAGTGCACCGGCTTGAGGCCCCGGTAGATGTGGCCCGCCAGCACCATGCGGCCGAACACCTGGATCTGGGCCGCCTCGTAATCGCGGTTGAGGGTGAGGTACGGCTGGTCCCAGTCGCCCCAGATGCCCCACCTCTGGAAGCCCTTCTTCTGGATCTCCACCTGCTCCAGGGCGTAGGCGTGGGCGCGGCGGCGCAGCTCAATCGGCGTGAGGCCGCGGCGCTCCTCGCTGCTCAGGCTCTGCAGCACCTTCAGCTCGATCGGCAGCCCGTGGCAGTCCCAGCCGGGCCGGAAGCGGGCGCGACGGCCGTTGAGCAGGGCGTGCTTGTTGAGGATGTCCTTGAGGATCTTGTTGAGGGCGTGGCCCACGTGCAGGGCGCCGTTGGCGTAGGGCGGGCCGTCGTGCAGGGTGAAGGGCGGCCCGGGGTTCTCGCGGCTCAGGCGCTCATAAATCCCCAGCTCGGCCCAGAAGGCCTGCAGCTCCGGCTCCCGCTCGCGGGCGTTCGCCCGCATGTTGAAGGGGGTCTGCAGCAGGTTGAGGGTGTCCTTGTAGGAGACGCCGTCGGCGCTGGTCTTGGACGGAACGCTGGCGGTCACGTCGCCTCGCAACAGGGGGGGAAGCTCGGATTATCCCGCTTCACCCGGGGCCGCTTCGCCCACCACTTCGACCGGGACCTCCTCCAGCAGGACCTCAGGCGGTTCAGGGACGGCGGCCGCGGGGGGTTCCGCTTCGGAGTCAGGGGTCAGGGCCCCATCGTCCATGGCGGCAGTTGGCACCGTGGGCGTCTTTTGGTCCTGGGCGGCCGCCAGGCGTTCGTCGATTTCGCTGAAATCCCGCACCACCGCGACCACCGCTTCCTCGGGCTCCTCGGCCGCGGGTGGGGAGCCTGGGCTGTCCTGCGGGGCCGGCGGCGATGCCCCGGGCTCCGCCGCCGGCTCTGGACGCACCCAGCGCTTGCCGGCGCCTTTGGGCTTACGCCCCGTTGCGAGCCCGCCCCCGAGCCCGCCCAGCGCCCCGCCCAACGCCGCGAGCCGCTCGCCCGCCACGGCCGTCAGTCCCGCCAGGGACGCCCCCAGCTGGCCCAGACCGTCGCGCCAGCGCTCCGCCGACCCCAGCCGCTGCTGCTCCTCCGGCGTCAGCTGGCGCCAGCGGGCCAGGCCCACCTCGCTGCCCAGCCGGCCGATCAGCAGACCGCCGCACACCACCGCCAGCATCGGCGAGCCCGTGAGCCGGTCGGCGCTGGTCACCAGCACCAGGCCAAGCAGCAACACCACCGCGCCCCAGGCGGAGTCGCGCGGGCGGCTCAGCTCGCTCACCAGCACAGGAAGCACCAGCACCGCCACCCCCAGCGTCAGGGCCAGGAAGCCTCCCAGGGTGGCGAGCATCGGGACCGATCACGGCTGCAGCCATTCTGATCGGCGCCGCGACGCTCCTTAAACTGGGCACCATGCCCACCTGGCGGAATCGGTAGACGCGCTGGGTTTAGGTTCCAGTGGCTTCGGCCGTGGGGGTTCAAGTCCCCCGGTGGGCATGGCGGCGTGGGGAACGGCCGCAACGGCGCCCAAGGAAAATCGTATTTATGCCGATTTCGCATACTCCATGATTGTTCTCTGGTGCGGCCCCCTTGGGCCCAGGCGCAAGGCCTAGCGTTTCCTGAATCTCCGCAGGTGCTGATGGTCAGCCTTGAGGAGCTCACCGCTCTCGATCTCCAGATCTGGCTCCGCACCGGTAAGAACGCCGCTCGGGCCGCCCGTTGCAACCAGAGCACCATCTGTCGGCGGGTCGATCGCACCCTCCGGGGTTTCGGTCTGCGCCTCCGGCGTCGTCAGGGCGAGTGGCATCTCAAGGGAACTTCCCTGCTGCTGGCCATGGAGCGGGAGCTGCACCAACTGGCCCGCTTCCTTGGCCATGAGCCATTGCGCCTGGAGGTCGGGCCGCTGATGGCCCCCCTTCTGGCCAGCTCCGCTCCCTCCGGCTGGCTGCTCGGCCGCCCCGACACCGTGGGCATGGCCCGCCCGCTCCAATTTCTGCGGGATCGGGTGATCGATGCCTGGCTGATCGACGACACCGTCGATCTGCCCCCCCCCGAGGATCCGGAGATCGCCCGCTTCGACCTCTTCCGCTACCCCCTCTGGCTGGCCGGCGCCCCCGGCCATCCCCTTGACGGGGTGCGGGGGGTGTCCCTTGACGATCTGCGGCGTTTCCCGGTGCCCCAGCTGCCGCCGGACCTGTTTCCGAACACCGCCCTGCATTTCGCCGACCTCGGCCTCAGCGGGCCCCTGCAGCTCGCCCGCTGCTACGACCCCGCCGACTGGGAGGGCCGCACCGCCGATGGCGCCGCCCTCACCTATGCCAATCCCTTCAACCTGGCGCAGCATCCCAACCTGCGGCCCGTCGCCGCCGATCCCCTGCTCTCCAACGGGGTGTCCCTCGTCGTGCGGCGCGATCGGGTCGATCAGCCCTCGATCCTGGCGCTCAGGAACCATTGTCTCGATCGTCTGCTGGCGATGCACCCCCTTCTGCACGAGCTGGAAGCGCTGGGTTGATCAGCCTCCGCCGGCCGGCACCCGCGACTCCTGGCCCGGACTGCGTACATTGGTGCGCCCGGTATCCGGTCCCCGCTCCGGTCGATGTCGCAGCTGCTGACGCCCTCGCTCGCCGCCGCGCCAGCGCGCCGCTCCTCCCCCGTCCAGAGCGTGCCGAAGCGGTACCTCGATCCGCCGGCCGCCTGGAACCCCACGGTGGGCCTGTTTCTTGGCGGATATCTCCTGGCGGGCCTCACCACCTACGGCTGGTTCGTGGCGGGCTGGCCCCTGCCCCTGCTCCTTCTGCTCGGTTTCCTCGCCCTCCATCTGGAGGGCACCGTGATCCACGACGCCTGCCACAACGCCGCCCACCCCCACCGCTTCTGGAACGCCGCGATGGGACATGGAGCGGCCCTGCTGCTCGGCTTCAGCTTCCCGGTGTTCACGCGCGTGCACCTGCAGCACCACGCCCATGTGAATGATCCGAAGAACGATCCCGATCACATCGTGAGCACCTTCGGACCGCTGTGGCTGATCGCCCCACGCTTTTTCTATCACGAGGTCTTCTTTTTCCGCCGTCGCCTCTGGCGGCGTTGGGAGCTGCTGGAGTGGGCGATCGCCCGGGCCAGCTTTGTGGCGATTGTGGTGCTGGCAGCCCGCACCGACAATCTCCCCTTCATCTTCAACTGTTGGTTTGCCCCGGCCCTGATGGTGGGTGTCACCCTTGGCCTCTTCTTCGATTACCTCCCCCACCGCCCCTTCCAATCCCGCAACCGCTGGCACAATGCCCGCGTCTATCCGGGCCGTGTGATGAACTGGCTGATCATGGGCCAGAATTATCATCTGGTGCACCATCTCTGGCCCTCGATTCCCTGGTTTCAGTACCAGCCCGCTTACCGCGCCACCCGTCACATCCTCGACGCCAAGGGTTCGCCGCAGCGGCTCGGCACCTTCGAGAGCCGCAACGATTTCTTCAATTTCCTCTACGACATCTTCCTCGGCGTGCGCAGCCACAAGCGGCGGCGCAGCAAGCTACGCCCCCTGGCCGCCCTGATGCCCAGCCGCCACGCCCGACGCCGGGTGCTGGAGCTGCTGCACCGCACCGCCGTCTCCCCCGTCCGCTGAGGGCGCCTCAGCCGCTCAGTCGCCGAGGATCTGGGGCACCCGGAAGAAATCACCCTCCCGCAGCGGGGCCAGGTTGAGCAGCTCCTCCCGCACCGGTGTGGGCTCCACAGTGTCCTCCCGGCTGGCGTTCACCACCTCCACCGCCCGGGTGGTGGGTTCCACGCCCTCGGTATCCACCTGCTCCAGATGGGCCACGTAGTCGAGGATCCGCTCCAGCTGGCCGGTGTAGGTGGCGATCTTCTCCTCCGGCAGCTCCAGGCGCGCCAGCTGCGCCACCTTGCGTACATCGTCGGCCGTGATCCTGCCCATTGCCTTCGGGGTTGCCAGGCTCTGAACCTAGCCGTCCCGCTCCTCCAGGAAGGAGCGCAGGTCATCCGCCAGCGAGGCGGCCGCCAGGTCGAGGAAGCGCTCGCCGTGCTCCGCCTGGGCGAGGTAGGGATCCGATCCCATGCGCCCATCGGGATGGCGGCGGCGGAAATCCTCCGGACCATGGATCGGGCCCGCCGGCGCCGGCTCCTCGAGGGGCCGCTGCTTGCCGCTCAGGCTGGGTTCCAGGTGCAGGGTGAGGGCAATTTCGCTGGGGGTGGCGTGGTGCCCCTCGCGTTCGCCGTAGAGGTTGCGGGCCTCCGCCATCACCGGCGCGGCGGTGAACCAGTTGGCCAGACGGCAGCGCAGCCGGCCGGCCCCCGGCAGCCCCCGCGCGGCGGCGGTTCCGTAGGCCTCCGCGAACGCCGCCCGGGTGGTGGCGATGTTGCCCCCATGGCCGTTGATCACGTAGATGCGCTCGAAGCCGTGCCGCGCCAGCGACAGCACCACGTCGTGCAGCACCGCCAGCAGGGTGGAGGGCTGCAGGCTCACGGTGCCCGGGAAGCCCAGGTGATGCTCCGCCATCCCGAACGACTGGGCCGGGGTCACCAGCACGCCGGTGCGGCGGCCCACCTCCAGGGCCACGGCTTCGGCGGTGAGGGCGTCGGTGCCGATGGCGCCGGTGGGACCGTGCTGCTCGGTTGAGCCCAGGGGCACGATCACCCCCCGGCAGCGCTCCAGGTAGGCCTCCACCTCCGGCCAGCTGCGCAGCTGCAGGCGGATCTCCTCGGCGGGTGGCAGGGTCATGGGGCGTGCGGAAGGTCAGGGGGACCTGCCTAGGATCGCTACCATCCGGGGTCACCGTGATGCTCCAACGCAAGCTCGACCACTTCTGCGCCGAGCAGCGACCGGTGTGGGTCTTCCTGCGTGACCAGCAGCGCTGGATCGAGGAGGCCTTGGTGGTGGAGGTGCAGGGCGATGTGGTCACCCTTCGCTACGACGATGCCGATGAGGATGAGCTGCACAGCTGGGAGGAGAGCGTGCGCCTCGATTCCATCGGTGCGGTCAGCACCAGGCTGTCGCGGGTCAGCCGCAACCTCTGTGCCGACGACCTGCCCATCACCGGCGAGTGCCCCGACGCCGAACGCCTGGGTCAGCCCGGCAGTGGCCCCGGCTGATCCCCGCCTCCGACGGGGCGGCCCTCAGTGGGCCGTGCCGTTGCCGTCGTAGTCGTCGCTGTCGTAGTAGCCGCCCTTCGTACCGAAAAAGAGCGTGGCGAGGCAGAACAGCCCGCTCCCCACCAGCAGGACGGAGCCGAGGTTGAAGCTGGCCGTTTCCATGGACTGCGGTTCGCACGTTCGGCCCAGTCTGGCGGCCGGGGAGCGGTTTAGGGATCCGTGCCGGTTCCGTAATCCGCGTAGCTCTTCTCCTCGATCAGGGCGGAGCCGTAGGCGGTGTTGATCCGCCGCTTCAGCGCCGCACGCCGGTCGTTCTGGTGGTAGACGCTCCGCGCCAGCCGCACGAAGGCTTCCCCGAAGTCCTGGAGCCGTTCCCGCTCGCGGATCCCGTCCTCGATCTCCCAAAGCCGGATATTCGTCTGCCGCAGCTCCTCCACCAGCACCGGATCGACGCGCAGGTTCCGTTGGGCGCAGATCTGTCGCAGGGCGTCCAGTTCCCGCCCCACGTTCTCCCGGGCGTTGCCCTCCAGCCGCTCGCCCTTGATTTCGAGGATGGTGATCTTGTCGATCAGCTCCCCCAGGGAAATGGGGGCCAGGATCGCTCCCGGGTCCTCCGGGTCCTCCGGGGCCTCCGGGGCCTCCGCCGGGGCGGGGTCGGGGGCGGCCAACAGCGACTGCAGCTCCTGCAGGGCGGTCAGTTCGTCGGCGACCCGGCGCAGCACCCCCGGCCAGTCGCCGCCCCGCTCCTGGCGGAAGAGCCGCATCGCGGGGTACCAGAAGCAGCTCTCCCCCTCCAGACCCCAGCGCCAGTCGGGGATGTCCCGCAGCAGCAGCCAGGTGGGGTGGCCCATGCCGCCCGCCAGGTGGGCCAGGGCGGTGTCGGTGCTGATCACCAGATCGCAACAGGCCACGATCGCGGCGGTGTCGAGGAAATCCCAGGCCTGATCCACCGCGTCCTGGCAGCTGACGAAGCGGTGGCGGAAGGAGCAGGTCGCCAGCTGTTCGGATCCGAACCCCTTCTGCAGCGAGAGGAAGGTGACGTCGGTGCGCTCGGCCAGTACGGCGAAGCTCTCCAGGGGCAGGGAGCGGCCACGCAGGGTGGTCTGCTCCGGCGCGGGATTGCCCTGCCAGCCCAGGCCGATGATCGGGCGCCCCTCTCCGGCGAGCCGGGCCCGCCACAGCGCGATCCGCTCCCCATCGGGCCGGATGGGGGGATCGCTCAGCTGGGGCGTCCCGGGGCTGACCCCCAAAAGTCCCGGCAGGGAGAGCAGGGGCAGCCAGGCCCCCGTCCACCCCTCCTCGGCCTGGGCGGGGCTGAGGGGCGCCGCGTCGATCCCGCAGGCGCGGATCAGGTTGTGCAGCTTCGGCGACGTGCAGAGGCGCACCCGCACCCCCCGCCGCTGCAGGGGAACGGCATAGCGCATGAACTGGATCGTGTCCCCCAGGCCCTGCTCCGCCACCAGCAGCAGCTCCTGCCCCGGCTCCAGCGGCCCGCCCTCCCAGCGGGGCGAGCGCGGCCTGGCCAGCAGGCCCCAGGTGGGCTGGGGCCTGGCATGGCGCCATTCGTACTCCTGCCAGCCCCGGGCGTAATCGCCCCGCAGCAGCAGCAACATGGCCAGGTTGGTATGGGCCTCGGCGAAGTCAGGCCTTTGGGCGATCGCTTGGGCGTAGCTGGCCGCGGCGGCGTCCAGATCGCCGCGCTCCTGCAGGGCGATCCCCAGGTTGCCGTCGGCCGCCGCGAAGGCCGGTCGCAAGGCCAGCGCGGTGCGGTAGCTGACGATCGCCCCATCCAGATCCCCCACCTGCCGCTGGGCGATGCCCAGGATGTTGTGGGCCTCCGCGTCCTCCGGGGCGAGGGCGAGGGCGCGCCCGATCTGCTCCCGCAGCTCCTGCCAACGGCCGGATCTGCCGCAGATGGTGGCCAGCTGCACATGCACGCGGGCCTCGGCGGTTCCCGTGGCGATCCGCTCGCGGCACAGGGCTTCGGCTTGCTCCAGCTCCCCCCGGGCCAGCAGGGTGGCGATCGCGGTGTCCTCTGGGGGGTCCGGAGGCACGGGCACCCCCAGGGGTGAGCAGAACAAACCCCACCCTATCGCTGCTTGGAACGATTGCGTTTCCGCCTGGCTGCCCTCAGGGTTTGAGGTGGGGATTTTCCGGCAGCTCCTTGAGGAACCATCCCTTGGCGGTGAGCTGGTCCGCCAGAGAATCGCTGGGTGGGCGCTTGAACAAGGCCGCCAGCAGCATGCCGTGGGAAGCGAGGCCTAACCGGCAGAGCCTGTCCTGCTTTTGAATGTTGGATTGGACGCGTTTGATGACGGCTTGATCGGCTTCCGTTGGGTTGGCCAGAGAGATGAATTCCACGCCTGGTTCGTAGGCGTCGTTGAGGCCAAGGGTGGCGATGTGGCGTTTGTGGATGCCGAGCAGAAACTTCTCGAGTTCCTGGGGGTTGATGCAATAAACAAAGTTGCCGACGTCTTCAAACCAGTAGGAATGGGGGTACACAACGTTTTTGCCGATCACCTTTCTGGCCCACCGCTTGGCCGCCCGTCCGATGGCTGTCAGGGCGGACAGTGGGGCGGTTCGCCAATGGCTTTCATCGTCATTGGGTTCGATCAGGATAACGGCTTGACGGCAAACGCGAAAAGCTTCGTAAAGGGCCAGCCAGGGGCGGGGAAAGTGATGGAAGGAATCCTTGATCAGCACATAATCGAAGCAGTCGTCGGCAAAGCTCAGCTGTTCTGCATTTTCAGCCCCGTAGGAGCCAATGAAGCCGGCCTCGCTGCCGATTTTCAGAAGCTTGTCAGACAGGTCGGTGGCGTGGGCCTTGCCGCCATTGGCAAGAATGAAGTGCGCATCGGTTCCATAGCGCCCATCCCCGAGGGTGAGCCAGCTTG
>JBIIND010000038.1:0-9189 GCA_044337665.1 Cyanobium sp. | reverse complement strand
CGTGAGAACGATACCAGCCACTTATTCGGGATGCAGATGGGCATAGAGACGTACGTTATAGCTACCGAATGAATCGCCAACCAAGATATACGGGGGGAGCGATACCGGCCCGCGTGAGTAGCAGGTCCAGCTCTTCCACAATGACTTTGCTGCTGCGCGGCTGGCGACTTTGATCGCTCCACCCGTAACCGGCTCGGCCATAAATGCACGCCCGAGTGAGCTGGGCCAATTCCTCCATGAGCAGATAACCCTCCACACCCCCAAGGCTGTGATCGAGAACAATCGTGGGACTCCCTTGGCCTTCCACCCAGAGATGTAAGCGAAGGCCTCCCACATCGATCCGCTGCCCTGGCAATGCTTGTTGGTCTTCGAGCCAGCAGGCACTTGCCTGATAGAGGGTGGTAGCGATGAGCAAGAGTGCTCGCAGCGACGGATACATCATCCTCCGGTCTTCTGATGGCGGACACGCCTTGGGCGGCAAAGCGAAATAGCTGGGCTCCGACCAGGCGAAGCATAAGCAAGCGTGGCCAGACCAGCCGCTACCTGTCAGGGCGGGGACAATGCTGGGCGGGGTGGGGCGCAGCATTAGCCGACGCCCATCCCGCCCAGTCGATGGCGACCAAAGCCATGGACCTGCCAGGGGCGCCTCGGATTGGCGGCCATGGCCCATGGAGGCGTTCGCCATCGCCGATGAAGATGACAATCCTCGGAGAGTCGGCCAGCCTTCCGGCCGCCTTCACCCCTCCCCCGCCAGGCCACTGTGGCGAATCAGTGCCTCGGCCGAAGGCGGCCGGCCGCGAAATGCCTCGAACACCTCCGCCGGATGGCGGCTGCCGCCGAGGCTCAGCACCGTGTCGCGGAAGCGGCGGCCGGTGGCGCGGATCAGCTCCTCGTTCTCCAGGCCCGCCTCCTCGAAGGCGCTGAAGGCATCGGCACTGAGCACCTCTGCCCACTTGTAGGAGTAGTAGCCCGCTGAATAGCCGCCGGCGAAGATGTGGGCGAAGGAGCAGAGCAGGGCGTCCTCCTCGATCGGCTCCAGCACGGTGGTGGTGGCCGCCACATCCCGGCGCAGCTGCTCCGGGCTCTGGCCGCAGCCGGGATGCCAGCGGCTGTGCAGCCGCAGGTCGGTGAGGGCGAAGTGCACCTGGCGCAGGGTGGCGGCGCCGGCCATGAAGGTGCGCGCCGCCTGCAACTTGGCGAATTCCGCCTCCGGCAGCGGCTCGCCGCTCTGCCAGTGGCGGGCCATGCCCAGCAAGGTGGCGCGGTCGTAGCACCAGTTCTCCATGAACTGGCTGGGCAGTTCCACCGCGTCCCACTCCACGTTGTTGATGCCCGCGGCCTGGGGCCGCTCCACGGTGGTGAGCATGTGGTGCAGCCCGTGGCCGAACTCGTGGAAGAGGGTTTCCACCTCCTGGAAGGTCATCAGGCTCGGGGTGTCCCCCACCGGCGGGCTCTGGTTGCACACCAGGTAGGCCACCGGCAGCACCGGCGTGCCATCCGGGCGCAGCGAACGCACCAGGCACTCATCCATCCAGGCTCCGCCCCGCTTGCTGCCCGGCCGGCTGTAGGGATCGAGGTAGAAGGCGGCGATCGGCGCGCCCGTGTCGCGATCGTGCACCCGGAAAAAACGCACGTCGGGGTGCCATACCGGGGCTTCGCCATCCGCCGCCGCGATGCGGATGCCGAACAGCCGATCGCACAGGCCGAACAGGCCATCCAGAACCCGGGGCAGGGGGAACCAGGGCCGCAGCGCCTCACTGTCGAGGTCGAAGCGCTCGCGGCGCAGCACCTCCGCCCAGAAACTCACGTCCCAGGGCTGGAGATCCTGCGCCTCCGGCGCCCCGTGGCGCGCGGCGCACTGGCGCAGCTCCTCCAGCTCCTGCTCCGCTGCCGGATAGGCGGCGGAGCGCAGATCTTCCAGCAGCCGCTCCACCTCCGCCTCGGAGCCGGCCATCTTCGAGGCCAGGCTCACCTCCGCCCAGTTGGCATAGCCCAGGCGTTCGGCCTGGGCTTGGCGGAGTTCCAGGATCCGCTCAATCACCGGCCCGTTGTTCCGCTCTCCGCCGGAGGCGCGGCTCACATGGGCCTTGTACGCCCGCTCGCGCAGGTCGCGGCGCCGGCTGTACTGAAGAAAGGGGCCGAAGCGGGGCAGATCCAGGCCAAGCCGCCACGGGCCACTCTCCGCCGTGGCGCCCTCCTCCCCGGAGGCGACGGCGGCGGCGGCCAGCTGGGCGCGGATGCTCTGCGGCAATCCCTCCACCTCCTCCGGCGCCGTGAGGGTCAGGCTCCAGGCGTTGGTGGCATCGAGCACCGCGTTGCCGAAGGCGGTGGAGAGCTCCGCCAACTCCTGGCTGGCGGTATTGAACGCCACCTGGGCGTCCCCCTCCAGGGCCACCCCGCGCAGTTCCATATCCCGCAGCTCGGCCGCCAGGATGCGGCGCTGCGCGCCATCCAGGTCGTCTCGCGCCTGCAGGCGCTTGAGGGCGGCGTGGATCACCTGGCTCTGGCCCGCCCGGTTGCCGAAGGCCACCACCGCCCCCTGCTGCCGGCCATGGGCTTCCCGCAGCTCAGGGCTGTTGCACACCCCGTTGAGGTGGCTGACCGCCCCCCAGCTCCAACGCAGCCGTTCCCCCAGCCGGTGCAGGGGGTCCATCACCTCGTGCCAGGCCAGGGCCCGGCCGCTCGCCACCGCCTCCCCCAGCCGGGTTTCGATCAGCCCCAGCTCCGCCTCCAGCTGGGCCATCAGCTCCGGGATGTGGGCGTCGACGTGCTCCGGCAGGATCGCCTCAAACGGCGGCAGACCCTCGCCGATCAGCAGGGGCGGGGGCAGGGGGGCGGCGACGGTCATCGGGGCGGGCCGGGGGTCGGACCCCCATTTCAACGGATCGGATCCGCTCCTGGGGGAGGAAAGGCGAACCTCAGCCCAGGGAAGGGGCGCTGGCCAGGGCCGCCAGGCCCACCTGGCCGAGCTCGACGGCCAGGGCGTTGGTGCTGGCCTGATACAGATCGATCGCCACCCGCGGCCAGAAGCCAATCACCAGGGTGGGCACCAGCAGGGTGAGGCCGATCAGCAGCTCCCGCGGCCGCATGTCGCCAACCACCGCCAGGGCCGGAATCCGGGGACCGAAGAACACCCGGCGGCAGAGGGAGAGGAGATAGATCGGGGTGAGCACCAGGCCGATGGCCGCCAGCACCACGGCGATCACCCGGAAGCCGATGGTGTAGTCGGCGCTGGCGGTGAGGCCGAGGAACACCGTGATCTCACTGACGAAGCCACTCATGCCGGGCAGGGCCAGGGAGGCCAGGCAGCTGGCGAGGAAGAAGGCGAAGGTGACCGGCAGGGCCTTGGCCAGGCCGCCCATGTTGGGGATCGAGAGGGTCTCAGTGCGCTCGTAGAACACGCCGGTGATGAAGAACATCGCGGCGGCGATCAGACCATGGCTGATCATCTGGAGCATCGCGCCGCTCAGGCCCAGGGCGTCGATCGCACCGATCCCCACCAGCACGAAGCCCATGTGGCTCACCGAACTGCAGGCGATGCGGCGCTTGACGTTGTCCTGGGCGAAGGCGTTGAGGGCGCCGTAAATGATGTTGACGATGCCCAGCACGATCAGGGCGGGGGCCAGCAGGCGATGGGCTTCCGGCAGAATCTGGACGTTGAAGCGCAGCAGGGCGTAACCGCCCATCTTCAACAGAACACCGGCCAGCAGCATGGACACCGGCGCGTTGGCCTCACCGTGGGCGTCGGGCAACCAGGTGTGCAGGGGAAACATGGGCAGCTTGACGCCGAAGCCCACCAGGAAGCCGAGGTAGCAGAGCAGGCCGAGGCTGCCGCCGGGGCTGCGGGCCGCAAGTTCCCCCAGGTTGAGGGTGAAGGGACCGTTGAGGGCAAGGGCCAGGCCGCTGATCAGGATCAACAGCGAGGCGGTGGCCGTGTAGAGGATGAACTTGGTGGCGGCGTACTGGCGCTGCTTGCCGCCCCAGATGGCGATCAACAGATAAACGGGTACCAACTCCAGCTCCCAGGCCAGGAAGAACAGCAGGAAGTCCTGGGAGAGGAACACCAGGCTCTGGGCGGAGGCCTGCAGCAGGATCAGGGCGAAGTAGAGGCGGGTCTTGCGGGCGATATTCCAGCTGGCCGCAGCCGAAAGGAAGGTGACCAGGCCGCTGAGCACCACCAGCGGCGCCGAGAGACCGTCAGCGCCCAGGGACCACTCCAGGCCCAGGGCCGGAACCCACGCCACCCGCTCCACCAGCTGCAGACCCGCCAGATCCCCCTGGAAATCCCGGGCGAAGCACCAGAGCATCAGGCCCAGGTCGGCCAGCAGGGTGACGAGGGCAACGGTGCGGGGCAGCTTCGGGTCGCTGGCATCGCCGGGCAGGAGGGGCATCACGAGCGCCGCCGCCGCGGGCAGCAGCACGATCAGGCTGAGCCAGGGGAAGGCGGCGGAGGACGCGACCGGAAGGGAAAGGGAGGCGTCCATCACGGGCAACGGCGTGCGGCTGGGGAGGGGCGGTTGACCCTGCCCCGGCCAGCATGGACCGGAACAGCGTTTTGCCGACGCGGCTGAGCATATCTACCCACCTTGAGCAACTGGCGAGCTTTGCGGGGAATGGGCGGGCTTTCCCTCAGGCGCTCGCCGCCATGGGTTCCCAGACGCTGCCGCGCTTCTGCAGGCCCACCACGGTGTGCCGACTGCTGACCCCCTCCGCCTGCCAGGCCCGCACCATCGCCTCCCCCACCGGCTCCGCCCGCTCCTGGGGGCACAGGGCCAGCAGGGTCGGGCCGGCGCCGCTGATCACGCAGCCCCAGGCTCCCGCCTCCAGGGCCGCCTCCCGGGTCGCCCGGCCCCCCTGGATCAGGCCCCACCGGTAGGGCTCATGGATGCGGTCGTGCATGCCGTCGCTGATCAGATCCCCGTTGCCGCTGCGCAGACCCTGGAGCAGCAGGGTCAGGGCCCCGAGGTTCAGCACGGCGTCCTGGATCGGGATGCTGCGGGGCATCGCCCGCCGCGCCTCGCTGGTGCTGAGCCGGATCGCGGGAATGGCCACCACGGCCTTCACCGATTCGGACCATTCACAGCGCAGCACCCGCCAGCGCTGGGAGGCGGCCCGGGCGGTCAGGCAGAGGCCCCCCACCAGGGAGGGCACGACGTTGTCCGGGTGTCCCTCCAGCTCGATCGCCAGCTCCAGCAGCTTCTCGCGGCTGAGCGGCTCGCCCATCAGGGCGTTGGCGCCCACCAGACCGGCCACGATCGCCGTGGCGCTGCTGCCCAGGCCCCGGGCCGGCGGCACCGCCAGCTCCACCCGCGCCCGCAGCGCCACCGGCTCCTCCCGGGCCTCGCGCCACACCCGCTGGGCGGCCCGGTAGACGAGGTTGTCGGGCCCGCCGCGCAGATGGGTGCCCTCGCTCCCCTCGATGATCAGGTCGAAGCGCTCGCCGTCGCCCTCAATCACATCCAGCGCGAAGCGGTTGGCCAGGTCGAGGGCCGCACCGAGGCAATCGAAACCCGGTCCGATGTTGGCCGTGGTGGCGGGGACATCCACCACCACCCCCTGGCCGATCTGGGGGCGCACCATGCCTATGCCTTCACTGGCCATCAGTGTCGCAGTCGGGCGGTCGCGGGGCCCGCCGCGGCATCAGGGCAGCAGCGCCAGCGCTCGACAGGCGGCGCTGAACGGGCCCACGGCCGGGTCGATCACCGCCTGGATCGGCATGGTTTCCAGGGTGGGCCTCAGACGCCCCTTGGCCAGGAACGCCTCCTGGAAGCTGGCCCCCCGCAACCCCTCCAGGTGCTTGGCGGCGGTGCCGCCCGCCAGCCAGATTCCGCCGCGGCTGAGGCAGGCCAGGGCCAGATCCCCCACCACCGATCCATAGGCCGCCAGCCAGAGGTTGAGGGCCTCCGCCGCCAGGCTTTCGCCGCGGCTCGCCGCCTCCGCCACCGCCGCCGGCAGGTCTGCGGGTGCGCCGGTCGGGTCGCCGGTCGCCTCGCCACCCGCCAGGTTCCGCCGCCAGCGAAGGGCCACCTCGGCGAGGGGATGATCCCCCTGCGGATCGCGGCGACTCAGCAGCCAGCGGGCCACATGACCAAGACCCGTGCCGCTCACCACCCGCTCGATCGAAACCCGATCGAGTTGCAGATCCTGCGCCAGCCACTGCTTGAGCTGCCATTCCGCTTCGTTGCGGGGCGCGAACTCCCCATGGGCCGCCTCCGAAGCCATGGGCCTGGGGCCCGTGGCGCTGGGAATGGCGACGGCCACCCCCAGCCCGGTGCCGGCGCCGAGGATCAGCTGCGGTTCGGCCGCCAGGGGCGCTCCCTGGCGCACCGGCGCCAGCTGCTGGGGCTGCAGATGGGGCAGCCCGTAGACCAGCACCGCGAAGTCGTTGACCAGATCGACGCAGTCGATGGAGCAGGCCTCGGCCAGCTCCGATTCGCTCAGCCGCCAGTCGAGGTTGGTGAGCTGTGCCAGGCCGTCCTGCACCGGACCGGCCACGGCGAAGCAGGCGGCCTTGGGGCGGGGCAGCCCCTCACCCTCCACCTCCGCAAGGAAGTGGCACACCATCGCGGCGAGCGAGGGCCAGTCGGCGGAGCCATAGCGCTCCCCCGCCCGCAATCGCAGCGCCTTCTCTTCCCAGCTGTAGAGGCTGAGCAGGGTCTTGGTGCCCCCGATATCGCCGGCCAGCAGGGTGGTGGTCACGGCTCCAGGACCGGCTCGGCGAGCGGCAGGCTGGCCAGGCGGCCGGCGTTGGCGGCGGCGGCGGCGCTGAGCAGGCTGGCCTCGGCGATGGTGCCCAGATCCCCGTCGCGTCGGCTGCGCAGGCTCACCTGGGCCAGCTCCGCCTCCCGCTGACCGATCACGGCCAGGAGCGGAATCTTCATCATTTCCCCATTGCGGATCAGCTTGCCCAGGCGCTCGCCGCTTCGGTCCAGGCCAGCGCGCACCCCCGCCTGCACCAGCCGCCGCTGCAGGGCCTCCGCATAACCCATCACCTCGTCGGTGACCGGCAGCAGGCGAATCTGCTCCGCCGCCAGCCAGAAGGGATAGTCGCCGGCGTAGTTCTCGGTCATGATCCCGAAGAAACGCTCCAGCGAGCCGAAGATGGCGCGGTGGATCATGATCGGACGCTGGCGCGTGCCATCGGCCGCCACGTAGTCGAGCTGGAAGCGCTCCGGCAGGTTGAAATCGAGCTGGATCGTGGAGCATTGCCAGAGCCGGCCGATGGCGTCCTCGATCTTCAGGTCGATCTTGGGGCCGTAAAAGGCACCGCCACCCTCATCGAGCTTGTAGCCCCAACCCTTGCGCTCCAGGGCCTCCACCAGACCGCGGGTGGCCAGCTCCCACACCCCATCGTCGCCGATCGACTTCTCCGGCCGGGTGGAGAGGTGAATTTCATAGTTGCGGAAGTCGAAGGCGGAGAGGATGCGCTCCGTGAGGTTGAGCACGCGCAGGATCTCCTCCCCGATCTGCTCCGGCAGGCAGAACACGTGGGCATCATCCTGGGTGAAGCCGCGCACGCGCATCAAGCCGTGCATCACCCCGGGGCGTTCGTAGCGGTAGACGGTGCCAAGCTCCGCCCAGCGGATGGGCAGCTCGCGGTAGGAACGCAAGCGCGAGGCATAGGTGAGCACATGGAACGGGCAGTTCATCGGCTTGAGCTGGAACTGCCGCTCATCCACCACCATCGGCCCGAACATGCTCTCGGCATAGAAATCGAGGTGGCCGGAGGTGCGCCAAAGCTCGATGTCGGCGACGTGGGGCGTGTAGAGCAGCTCGTAGCCGTCCTCGAAGTGGGCCTGGCGCCAGAAGTCCTCGATCAGCAAGCGCATGCGCGCCCCCCGCGGGTGCCAGAACACCAGGCCGGCGCCGGCCTCATCCTCGATCGAGAACAGATCGAGATCCTTACCCAGACGGCGATGATCGCGGCGCAGGGCCTCCTGCCGCCGCCGCTGGTGCTCGGCCAGCTGTGCGGGAGTTTCCCAGGCCGTTCCGTAGATGCGCTGCAGCTGGGCGTTTTTCTCATCACCCCGCCAGTAGGCGCCGGCCACGCTCTCCAGCGCGAACGCCTTGGGATCCAGCTCGGCGGTGTTCGCCACGTGGGGGCCTGCGCACAGATCCCACCAGCCCTCTCCGAGGGTGTAGATCGTGATCGGATCCTGCAAGCCCGCCAGGATCTCCAGTTTGTAGGGTTCGTTCTGATCCCGGATGCGCCGCTCGGCCTCCTCCCGGCTCACCTCGATGCGCTCAAGCGGCAGGCGGCGGGCGATGATCCGCCCCATCTCCTTCTGGATGGCCTTGAGGTCGGCCTCGCTGAAGGGTTCGGGATGGTCGAAGTCGTAGTAGAAGCCCGTTTCGGTCCACGGACCGATCGTCACCTGGGCGTGGGGGAAGAGCTTCTGCACCGCCATCGCCAGCACGTGGCTCATCGAATGGCGGATGCGCAGCAGCCGGGGGCTCTCGCTGGTCTTCGGCAGGGCGATGGGTGCCGCCACGGTCTCGCCGGTACCGCCGCCGTTCTCCCGTGGGGGACGTGGGGCCGCGTCGGCCATCGGCGGGCTGGTCACGGAAGGAGGAAAGCGCGAAGGGGCGATCCTACGCAGCTCCACCCTGGGATTCCGGGCCGCCCGGTCCCCCTCCCTAGCCTGGGGCAGTTCCGCCGCGCCGATGAACGTCGAGCCCCGCTACCCCGCCGATTCCAGCCGCAGCGGCCCACGCCGGGTTCCGACGGAGCGCCGCACCCTGGCGGTCAGCTACCTGCTGTGGTGCCTGGGGTTGGTGGGGGTGTGCGGCGTGCAGCGCTTTTACAACCGCAAACCCCTCAGCGGGCTGCTCTGGCTGTTGAGCTTCGGCCTCTGCGGCGTGGGGCAGTTGGTGGATCTGCTCTTGATCCCCACCCTGGTGGAACAGGCCAACCAGCCCCTGCTCCTGGCGGAGGCCCTGGCCCAGCTGGAGGGTGGGAACGGCCCGTCCCTGGAACGCCAGCTGCTGAGGCTGGCCCGTCGGGCCGGCCCCCAGGGCTTCACCCTCAACGACGCCCTGGTCGACCTGGAGCTGCCCAGCTCCATCGACAGCGCCCAGGTGAGCGCGGAGATTGAGCGCCTTCTCCACGCCCAGTTGCTGGATGTGGGCAACGACGTGCGGGGTCGGGTGGTGTACCGGGAACCGTGATCGGACGGTGCAGGGGCGGCA
>JBIIND010000042.1:0-8890 GCA_044337665.1 Cyanobium sp. | reverse complement strand
CAGCAGCATGAGCAGCACGGTGAGGGCCGCGGCCCGCGGCAATTCCCGCTGGATCAGCACCAGGCTCTGGATGCCACTGCCGATCATGCGGTTGTTCGGGCCCCCCAGTACCTGGGGGTTGAGCACATCCCCCACGGTCGGCACCAGGCTGAGGGTCAGACCCGCCGCCAGGCCGGGTCGGGAGAGGGGCCAGATCACGTGCCGCAGGGTCCGCCAGGGACCGGCGTACAGATCGGCGGCCGCCTCCAGCAGGGCGGGGCCAACCCGCTCCAGGCTCACCACCAAAGGCAGCACCAGGAAGGGCACGGCGTTGTAGGCCAGCCCCCCCACCACGGCCGTGGCGGTGTTGAGCAGGCGGCCGTCGTGCAACAGGCCGAGGGCCTCGAGGGGCAGAGCCAGGCCGACGCCGCGCAACACCCCCAGCACCGGCCCCTGATCGGCCAGGAGGGTGGTCCAGCCGATCAGGCGCACCAGCGACGCGGTGAAGAACGGCAGCACCACCAGGCCGGTGAGCCATGAGCGCCAGCGCCCGCCGCGGAAGGCGATGAAACAGGCCAGCGGGTAACCGACCGCCAGCGCCAGGGCGGTGGCCAGGCCGGCGTAGAGCAGGGAGCGCAGCAGCAGCGGACCGTACTGCTGCCACGCCTCGCCGTAGTTGGCGATCCGGCCGGTGAAGCGGAACAGCAGGCCGAAGCGCGACCCCTTCTCCGCCAGGGAGAGCGGCAGCAGACCGAGCAGGGGCAGCACGAACAGCGCCAGCAGCCACACCAGGCCGGGGGCCAGCATCAGCCAGGCCATCTCAGGCCCCGGTGATCGCCGCGAAACGCTCATCGAAGCGGGCCTCCTCCCGTTCGCCCAGGGGTCCGAAGCTGTGCAGGCGGGCGCGCATCGCCGCGTCGGGGAACATCTGGGGATTGCGGCTCAGCCGCGCCGTGGCCGGATCCGCCGCCAGGATCTCCCGCACCCCCTGCACCGGCGAGATGTAGTTCACGGCCGCGGCGATGCGGGCCGCGTTGGGCGGGTCGTAGACGAAGTTCATCCAGGCAGCGGCCTCCTGCCGGTGGCGGGCCCCGCGCGGCATCACCATCACGTCGGCCCAGAGCACACCGCCGCTGGAGGGCACCACGAAGCGGAGCTTGGGTTGCTCCATCGCCAGCTGGGCCACATCCCCGGACCAGGCGACGCAGGCGGCGAAGTTGCCCACCAGCAGATCGTCCTGGTAGTCGTTGCCGGTGAAGGCCCGGATCTGGCCGTCCTTTCTGGCCTGCTCCAGGCGACGGAAGGCCCCCTCCGCCGCCCGGTAGCTGGGGCGGCGGATGTCCTGACCGTCGGCGAGCATCAGCAGCCCGATGGTGTCGCGCATCTCGGTGAGGAAGCCCACCCGCCCCTTGAGCTTCGGGTCGAACAGGTCGTCGATCCCCTGCAGCTCGCGGCCGGTGGCCTCCACGTTGTACGCGATGCCGGCGATGCCCGACTGCCAGGGCAGGGAGAAGCGACCCCCCGGATCCCAGGAGGGATTGCGCAATTCCGTCACCAGGTGGCGGCGGTTGGGCACCCGATCCAGCGGCAGGGGCTCCACCCAGCCCAGATCGATCAGCCGCTGGGCCATCCAGTACGGCGTGACGAAAAGGTCCTGGCGCACGGTGCGGCCCGCCGCCAGCTCGGGCTGGAGCTTGGCGAAGAAGGCGACGGCGTCGTTCTGATCCTCCAGATAGGTGAGGCGGATCCCCGTTTCGCGGCGGAAGCGCGCGACGCTGCCGGGCACGCCGTCCTTGTCCGGGTCGATGTACAGGGGGAAGTTGGAGATCGCCAGCTGACGGTCCGCGGTGCCGCCCCCCCGCCGCGGGCCGCCGCAGGCGGCGATGCCGGGCAGCGCCAGGGCCGCCCCGCCGGCAAGGCCGAGGCGGCGGAGCAGCGCCCGACGGCTCAGCCTTGGCGGAGCGGCGGCGGCGGAGGCAAAGGGTGGGCTGCCGTCGGGTCCCACACCGCCCAGAGCAACTCCCCAGACCGTACCCCGGGACCGGGCGATCGGCTGTTCAGCTGCGCCAGCAGCGGCGTCCCGTCCTCGCTGCTCAGGCTGACCAGCAGCACCGGGCCATGGAAGCTGATGTCGAGCACCCGGGCCCGCAGGCCCCGCTCGCCCGGCCCCGGGGCCTGCTCCTGCAGGCGCAGCTGTTCGGGACGCAGCAGCAGCGCCCCGCCCGTTCCAGGGCCGACCAGCAGGTTGGCGCGGCCGAGGAACTCCGCCACAAACGGGTTGGCCGGCGCCTCGTAGAGCTGGCGGGGCGTTCCCAGCTGCTCGATCCGTCCCGCCCGCATCACCGCCAGGCGGTCGCTCAGGGCCAGGGCCTCCTCCTGGTCGTGGCTGACCATCAGTACCGTCAGCCCCAGCTCCCGCTGGATGCGCTTGAGTTCCGTCCGCACGCTGCGGCGCAGGAAGGGATCCAGGGCCGCGAGGGGTTCATCGAGCAGGAGCGCCGCCGGGCGGTTCACCAGGGCACGCGCCAGGGCCACCCGCTGCTGCTGGCCGCCGGAGAGCTCATGGGGACGGCGGCGCACCAGCTCGGTGAGGCGCACCACCTCGAGCACCTCGCCCACCTGCCGCCGGATCTCCGGCTTTGCCAGGCCGCGGGCGCGGGGGCCGAAGGCCACGTTCTCCCAGACGGTGAGATGGGGGAACAGGGCGTAGTTCTGGAAGACGGTGTTGACGGGTCGGCGGTGGGGCGGCAGGAGGCTGACGTCCTGCCCTTCCAGGCGGACGCAGCCCGACTCGAGCGGGTCAAAGCCGGCGACCAGCCGCAGGGTGGTGGTCTTGCCGCAGCCGGAGGGACCGAGCAGGGAGAAGAATTCGCCCCGCTCCACCGCCAGATCGATCCCATCGACGGCGATCAGGGAACCGAAGCGGCGGCGCACCCGCTCGAGGGCGATGACGGGCTCCAGGGGTTCGACGGACGATCCGCAATCAAGGTAGCGGGCTCACTCCGCGCCACCGCCCGGCCCCCCGTGGCTCAGTCCCAGCGGTCATCCGCCAGGTCGTCGTCCTCCCCGTCCTCACCCCCCCAGGCCAGGCTCACCACCACCGGCGCGTGGTCGCTGGGCTGGAGGTTGCCGCGCAGCTGCCGCTGGATCACGCAGCCGGTGGCGCAGGCCCGCAGGGGCTCATCCAGGTAGATGTGGTCGATCCGCCAACCCCGGTCCCGCTCCCAGGCGCCGGTGCGGTAGTCCCACCAGCTCCAGTGCCCGGCCGCCGGCTCGAACAACCGGAAGGCATCGCTGAGCCGCTCCCCCAGCGCCTCCCGCAGCGCCTGGCGCTCCGGCTCGCTGGCCATGATTCCGCCGGTGAGGCGAGCGGGATCGTGCAGGTCGCGGTCCTCCAGGGCGATGTTGAAGTCGCCGACCATCACCAGGGGATCCCCCTCGGCTTCCTGGGCCCGCAGATAACGCTTCAGGCAGGCCAGCCACTCCAGCTTGTAGGCGTATTTGTCGCTGCCGGTCGAGGAGCCGTTGGGCACGTAGAGATCGAGGATGCGCAGGCCGTCGATGCGGGCGCTGATCACCCGCCGCTGCTCGCCCAGCTCCGCCGCCCGCGGGTCGTCCGGCAGCAGGGCCTCGAAACCGACGCGCACGTCCTCCAGGGGGAGGCGGCTGAGGATCGCCACGCCGTTGTAGGCCTTCTGCCCGCTGATGGCGCAGGCGTAGCCCAGGGCCTGGAAGGTGGCGTGGGGGAAGAGGGCATCGTCCACCTTCGTCTCCTGCAGGCACACCACCTCCGGGCTCTCCGCCGCCAGCCAGGCCGCCAGCTGCTCCAGCCGGGTCCGCACCGAGTTGACGTTCCAGGTGGCGATCCGCATGGGCCCTCGGGGTTGCAACGGCCCAAGGCTCCTACCATGGCCCGGTGACATCCCCCCGCTGCCGCCCTGAGGCCATGGCCAACCCCCGCCGCCGCGCTTGCCGCTCCCGGTCCCTGGGCCTGCTCGTGGGGTCCGTTCCCGCGGCCCTGCTGGGCGCCCTGCTCAGCCCTGCCACCGCCCTGGCGCAGCAGCAGGGCTACGGCCAAACCATGGGCACCTCGCCGATGGAGCGGCAGATCTACAACGGGGATCCCCGGGGCGGCAGCGGCGGCGGTTCGCCCCTGGAGTCGGGCAATCCGCTGGACATCATGAATGCCATTCGCCGCAACTCCAGCCTGAGCGAGGCCACGCCGCCCTCCTCGGCCATCGACGACGCCCTCAGGGAGTTCGAGAGCCAGTCGGGGCCGGCGCCGGTGACCCCTGGCCCGCGGCTGCCGGGGCCCTGAGGGGCCCGAGCCCCCAGCTCGCCGCCAGCCGGTCGAGCCGTGGATCCGGCTCCCCCGCCCGCGGCCCCCGCTGCCGCGCCTGGGCCAGGGCCTCCTGGGCTCCGCGGATGTCCCCCGCCCCGTGGCGCAGCAGGGCCAGGCCCAGCAGCGGCCGCTGATCCTGGGGGAACAGCTCCGCCAGCCGCCGGTAGGTGGCCTCGGCTTCACCGCGCTGGCCCCGTTTCTGCTGGAGTTCCGCCAGCAGCAGCCCCACCCCCATGGCCTCGGGCTTCACCTCGGGCTGGGTGGCGGCGCTGAAGGCGGCCTTCACCCGCGCCTCCGCGGCCGGCCCACCCCCCTGCTCCAGCTGCAGGAGGGTGAGCAGCTGGAGGGCCTCCACCTGATCGCTCTGGCGGCTGAGGATCATGCGCAGCTCGCGCTCCGCTCCGGCCCGGTCGTTCTGGTCGCGCCGCAGTTCGGCCAGCATCAGCCGCAGGGACCAGCGGTCGGGTTCCCGGTCGGCCATCGGCTCCAGCAGGCTGATCGCCTCCGCCTTGCGATCGAGGGCCACCAGAAGCTCCAGCAGTCGCTGGCGATCCGCATCGCTGGCCCCCTGGCGGTCGAGCCGTTGGCGCAGGCTCCCCACCTCGCGTTGCAACACCGCGCGCCTGGGGTCGTCCGCGAAGGCCCCGGGGCGCTGGCGATGGCCCAGCCACCAGCCGCCGGCCAGGGCCAGGGCGACAGCTCCAGCCGCGGCCAGACCCCAGGGCCAACGCGAACCGACGCGGTACCGGTTCGGACTCGACGACATCCGCGGCGCTCGCAGCTGCCCGACGGAGACTATCGCCCGTGCTGGTTACATTGGCCCCATGGCCGTGGGCCAGCCCTGCCCCGCCATGGGGTGATTTCCCTCCTCTCCATGCGTCAGCACCCCATCCCCCCGGTCACCGAGCCGACGCAGTACCGGGCCATCGGCGTGGTGCGGGGCACCTATGTTCCCGCCGAAGCGGACCAGCTCACCCGCGGCCGGCTGCTCACCGAGGACGGCGCCGAAATCGAAGCGGTGGTGCTCGGTCGCCTGCTGACGCTGATGCGCCGCCACCTCGACCTTGCCCTCCCCCATCTGTGGGTGGTGTACCCCCGCTCGCGGGAGGAGAACCAACTGCACCTGCAGATGGTGGGCGTCTGGGAACCCAGCACCCTCGCCCCGCCCGAGGAGGCCGCCTCCCCCGACACGGGGGACACCCTGCCGGAGGGGGACGACTACTTCTCGGTGCGGGGCGAGCTGATCTTCACCCGCCCGGAGACCGGCGATCTGGTGGTGAAGGTGCGCCAGAAGCCCCGGGCCGATGGCACGCGCCCCAACCCGTTCAAGCTGCAGCTGCGGGGTGAGGTGCCCCTCGAGCACCTGCGGAACTTCGTCGCCCTCGACCTGCGTCGCCAGGGTCAGCTCCTGAACCTGGAGAAGCTGGAGGTGATCGGTCCGGTGGCCCAGCGCGGCAACCGGGGCGGCAAGGCCCGCCGCGGTGAGGCGCCCCGTCCCCGCAGCCGCGGTCCGGCGGTGAGCCGCCCGGGCCGTTGATTCCATGGCCGATTCCCTCAGTCAGCTTGGGGCCCGCACGGCCGGCGTGGCGGTCTTCGGGGTGAGCCTGGCGGCCCTGGTGGTGCCGGCGGCGGGCCTCTCCCCCTGGCTGGTGGCGGTGCCGGCGGGCCTGGGGGTGGTGGCCATCAGCCTCGACGCCGCCCGCTTTGGTGGGCGCGGCGGCCACCTTCTTGCGGAGGCCCTGCCCGGCGGGGAGGGAAGGCTGCGGCGCATCGCCGTGCACGAGGCGGGCCATGCCCTGGTGGCGGAGGCGGAGCGGCTGCCGGTGCGGCGGGTGCTGGTGGGCAGCCTGGCCTGCCTGCGCGCGGGGCTGGAAGCCAGCGGCAGCACCGAGTTTGAGCCGCCCAGCTCCGTGCGCCTGCCGCTGGACGACCTGCGCCGCTGGAGCCGGGTGCTGCAGGCGGGCATGGTGGCGGAACAACTGCTCTATGGCGACAGCCTGGGCGGGTCGGATGACCGGGCCCTGCTGGGGCGTCTGTGGGGCCTGTCCGGCCAGGACCGGGAGACCGCCCAGCGGGAGCAGCGCCGCGCCCGCCGGGAGGTGCAGCAGCAGTTGCGCCAGGAGCGGGAGCTGCTGGAGGCCCGCGCCGCCGCCCTGCTGGCGGCGGCCCCCCGCCTCGGCCGACCGGCGAGCGAGGCCGCATGAGCCTGGCGGTCCTCGACTGCCCCACCGGTCTCGCCGGGGACATGCTGCTGGCGGCGCTGTTCGATCTGGGCCTGCCCGAGGAGGCGGTGCACCAACCCCTGGCCGCCCTGGGCCTGGAGGGCCGCTACCGGCTGCGCATGGCGGAGGGTCGCAGCGGCGGGCTGCGGGGCCTGCGGCTGGACGTGGACTCCCTCGAGGAGGAGCCCCCCCACCGCCCGTGGGGCCCCCTGCGGGATCGGCTCGGCGCGGCGCCCCTGGCGTCGGAGCTGCGGGAGAGGGTTCTGGCGGTGTTCGGCCTGCTGGCAGAGGCGGAGGCGGCGGTGCATGGGCACGCGCCGGAGCGGGTGCACTTCCATGAGGTGGGGGCCCTCGACGCCCTGGTGGACATCGTGGGCGTCTGCGCGGGCCTGCGCCATTTCGGCATCGAGCGGCTGATCTGCGCGGTGCCGCCGGCGGGCCACGGCCGGGTGGTCACCGCCCATGGCACCCTGCCCCTGCCGGCGCCGGCGGTGCTGGAGATCGCCCGCCGCCACGCCATTCCCCTGGCCGCCTGCGGCGATTTCCCCCCCGGGGAACTCACCACCCCCACCGGCCTGGCCCTGGCGGCCTGCTGGGCCGACGGCTTCGGACCACCCCCGGCCCATGTGCCCCGGGCGGTGGGGGTGGGCCTGGGCCACCGCAGCCTGGATCGGCCCAACCTGCTGCGGCTGGTGCTCGCCGCCCCCGTGGCTGCGGGCGATCCCGACGCGTGCCAGGAGCCGCTGCTGCAGCAGCAGGCCCAGATCGACGACGCCACGGCCGAGGACCTGGCCTTCCTGGCCGAAGCCCTGCGCCAGGCCGGGGCGGTGGAGGTGTTCAGCCAGCCGATCGCGATGAAGAAGGGCCGCATGGGCACGTTGATCACCGCGCTGCTGCCCCCCGAGCTGGCGCCGCAGCTGCGGGCGGTGTGGTGGCGGCACGGCACCAGCCTGGGGGTGCGGGAGCAGCGCCAGGAGCGCTGGATCCTGCCGCGCCAGATCCTCACCCTCGCGACCCCCCTGGGCCCGGTGCGCCTGAAGCGGGCTTGCCTGCCCGGGGGGGGGGAGCGCCTGAAGCCGGAGCATGCCGATCTGGCCGCCCTGGCGCGGGAGCACAATCTGTCCCTGCAGGAGGTGCGGGATCAGGTGGAAAAGGCGCGGCGGGGGGAGCGATGAGGGAGCGCTGGCGGGCCGTGCGCGAGCGGCTGGCCCGGACGTGGCCCACGCGGCTGCCCGTTCCGCTGGCATGGCCGCGGCTTCCGGCCGTGAAGGTGCCGGGCGGGCTGCGGCTCTGGATCTCGCTGATGAGCGTCGGCTTCGTGCTCGCCGCCCTGGTGAGCCATGGGCGCCAGCTGCTGCAGCTGCGGCTCGATGGGCAGGGGTGGCTGTGGCTGCTGCTGGGGCTGGGGTTTGGGGTGCTGAGCCTGGTGGTGAACGGCCTGGCCTGGGGGGCGGTGCTGCGCTGGCTGGGGCTGCGGCCGCGCTGGGAGGCCCTGGTGGGCCTGTACCTGGCCACCAACCTGCGCAAGTTCCTGCCGGGCGGCTTCTGGCATCTGGCCAGTCGCGTGCAGGTGCTGCGCGCCGGTCCCCCCGCCTCCCCGCTGGCGGGGCTGGTGAGCACCCCGATGGCGCTGCTGGCCACCCTGCTCGATCCCCTGCTGGCGGCGATCGCGGCCCTGGCGCTGATGGCCCTCGGCGGCTGGCAGGGCGGTCTGGCCCTGCTCGGCGTGCTGCCCCTGGCGCTGCTGCGGCCCCGCTGGCTGAACCCGTTGCTGGTGCGGCTGGAGCGCAAGCGCGCCCGGGCCCTGGGGTTGGAGCGGGAACTGGAGCGGGAGGGCCTGGGGGAGGCCCGACGGGCGCCGCTGCCGGGCTGGCCGTGGCCGCCGCTGCTGGCGGAGCTGGCCTTCGTGCTGTTGCGCTTCGCCGGCTTCGCCTGCTGCGTGCTGGCCTTCGATCTGCAGCTCTCCACGGATTGGCGCACCTGGCTGGCCGGCTTCTGCCTGGCCTACACCGCGGGCCTGGTGGTGCCGGGGGCGCCGGGGGGTCTGGGGGTGTTCGAGGCGGTGCTGCTGGTGCGGTTGTCGCCGCAGATTCCGGAGGCGTCGCTGCTGGCGGTGGCCCTCAGCTACCGGCTGCTGGTGACGGCGGGCGACCTGATCGCGGCGGGGCTGGCGGAGCTGGACAGCCGCCTGGCGCGCCGCTGGCCGGCGGCCCGGGAGGGGACGCGGGCATTCCCGGGCCCTCCCGCCTAACCTGGGAGCCCGTCGGCCGGGCCGTGGCGACACCCCCTTCCCGCGCTCCGCTCCGAAGGGTCTCCGCGGGGCCTCCCCCTGCCGCTGCCGGTCCCG
>JBIIND010000001.1:0-27752 GCA_044337665.1 Cyanobium sp. | reverse complement strand
CAACAGTGCCGTGGCCGGCCAGCTCAGCTCCGGCGTCTCCCAGATCTTCTCCACTGGCTTCGCCTTCGCGGCGCTCAAGGCCGATGGCTCCGTCGTCACCTGGGGGAACCACGACTGGGGTGGCGACAGCAGTGCCGTGGCCGGCCAGCTCAGATCCGGCGTCGTCCAGATCTTCTCCACTGGCTTCGCCTTCGCCGCGCTCAAGGCCAATGGCTCCGTCGTCACCTGGGGTGAGGGGAGTGGTGGTGACAGCAGTGCCGTGGCCGGCCAGCTCAGCTCCGGCGTCTCCCAGATCTTCTCCTCCTACTACGGGGCCTTCGCCGCGCTCAAAGCCGATGGCTCCGTCGTCACCTGGGGTGACCCCAACTCGGGTGGCGACAGCAGTGCCGTGGCCGGCCAGCTCAGCTCCGGCGTCTCCCAGATCTTCTCCACTGACTTCGCCTTCGCGGCGCTCAAGGCCGATGGCTCCGTCGTCACCTGGGGTGACAGCGACTGGGGCGGGGACAGCACTGGCGTGGCCGGCCGGCTCAACAACGTGGTGGCCTTTGCCAATCCCTTCACAGATGACCGGCTGATCGATGATCAGCTGGTCGAGCTTTGGCCCACCATCACCGTGGCGGGCAACCAGCTCCAGCTGCAGTTCTCCGAACCGATCGTCACCACCGGCCTCACCACGGCACGCTTCGTGGCCACCGTGAATGGTGTCCCTCGCGCGATCGCCAGCTGGGCCGCCGTTCCGGGTGATCCCTCCCGCCTCAACCTCACCCTCTCCGGCAGCGCTCCCACCAGCACCCAGGCCGTCAGCCTCCGCTACACCGACCTCAGCGCCGCCAACGACCCAACCGGTGTCGTGCAGGACGCCTCTGGCAACGACCTGGCCACCATCCCCCCGCCAGGGCTCACCGCCGCCACCTTCTCCTCCTCGCTCAGCGTCGCCTCCCTCGCCAGCGCCTACGCCAACCTCACCCTCATCGGCACAGCCACCACGGCCACCGGCAACAGCGGCAACAACCTCATCCGCGCCAGCCAACCCACCGCGGTGAGGAACGTCTTCAACGGTGGCCCCGGCATCGACGCCATGGACGCTGCCGCCGGCAGTGACATCTACCTGATCCCAAACGCCACCGAACACAGCGCCGCGGAAATCAGAGACAGCGGCACCGCTGCCAGCGACATCGACGAGCTCCGCTTCAGTGACGGTGGCGGTTCCACGGCCGTCGCCAACGACACCCTCACCGTCTTCGCGGGCGATACCGGCCTGGAACGGGTCTCCATCGGCAGAGGCACCGCTGCCCAGCCAGACACCTCATCCACCGCCGCTCTCTCCATCAACGCCGCCAACGCCCCGAACCGCCTCACGCTCATCGGCAACAACGGCCCCAACGCCCTCACCGGCACCGCCTTCAACGACCTGCTCATCGGCAACCGCGGCAACGACAGCCTCACCGGCGGCGACGGCGGCGACACCTTCCGTTTCGACAGCACACTCAACGCCACCACCAACTGCGACACCATCACCGACTTCGTGCCCTCTCTCGATCGCATCCAACTCGAAAACAGCATCTTCTCCGCCCTCCGCACCCCCGGCCCCCTCGCGGCCTCTGCCTTCCGCCTCGGCAGCGCCGCCACCACCTCCGCCCACCGCATCATCTACAACAACCTCACTGGCACGCTCACCTACGACAGCAACGGCATCGCCAGCGGTGGGTCCACCATCTTTGCCACCCTCTCCGCTGGCCTGGGAACGTCCATGAACGCCACCCTCTTCTCCATCACCTGAGGCCGGCTGCAGCGCCAGGCAGCAAAAAGCCCCCTCTCGGGGGGCTTTTGTGTTGGCAGCGGCCGGGTCAGGCCAGCCGCCCCAACCGATCACTGGCGCAGCATCACTTGCTCTCAGTGAACTCGGCATCGATCACGTCGTCGCTGCTGCTGGAGCCGGCGGCACCGGCACCGTTACCACCCGGAGCGGCGCCGGCGGCGGCCTCGGCACCGGCGGCCTGCTGGTACACGGCGGCACCGGCGGCGTAGAGCGCCTGTTGCAGGGTTTCCAACTCCGACTTCATCGTGTCGAAGTCGTCCTTGGCCACCGCCTCCTTGAGCTTGGCGGCGGAGGCCTCCACCTTGGCCTTGTCCTCGGCGCCCACCTTGTCGCCCAGTTCGCCCAGCTGCTTTTCAGCCTGGTAGATCAGGGTTTCGGCCTGGTTCTTGGTGTCGATCCGCTCGCGCTTCTCCTTGTCGGCGGCGGCGTTGGCCTCGGCATCCTTCACCATCTTCTCCACCTCGTTTTCGCTGAGGGTGGAGGCGCCGGTGATCGAGATGCTCTGCTCCTTGCCGCTGCCCTTGTCCTTGGCGGTCACGCTCAGGATGCCGTTGGCGTCGATGTCAAAGGTGACCTCGATCTGGGGCACACCGCGGGGGGCCGGCGGGATGCCGTCGAGGCGGAACATGCCGAGCGACTTGTTGTCGCTGGCCATCTCCCGCTCGCCCTGGAGCACATGGATCTCCACGTTGGTCTGACCATCGACGGCGGTGGAGTACACCTCCGTCTTCTTGGTGGGGATTGTGGTGTTGCGGGTGATCATCTTGGTCATCACGCCACCGAGGGTCTCCACGCCGAGGGAGAGCGGCGTGACATCGAGCAGCAGGATGTCCTTCACCTCGCCGGCCAGCACCCCGCCCTGGATGGCGGCGCCAACGGCCACCACCTCATCCGGGTTGACGGTCTGGTTGGGATCCTTGCCGGTGACGCGCTTGACCAGCTCCAGAATGGCCGGGATCCGGGTGGAACCCCCCACCATCACCACCTCGTCCAGTTCGGCCGCGGAAAGCTTGGCATCCTTGAGAGCCTGCTCCACCGGCACCTTGCAGCGGTCGATCAGCTTCGAGGCCAACTCCTCGAATTTCGCCCGGGTGAGGGTGAGATCCAGGTGCTTGGGGCCCTCCGGCGTGGCGGTGATGAAGGGCAGATTGATCTCCGCCTGGGTGGCGCTGGAAAGCTCGATCTTCGCCTTCTCCGCAGCCTCGGTGAGGCGCTGCAGGGCCTGCTTGTCCTGGCGCAGGTCGATGCCCTCATTGCCCTTGAAGGTGGCGGCGAGGTAGTCGACGATCACCTTGTCGAAATCGTCACCGCCCAGATGGGTGTCGCCACTGGTGGAGAGCACCTCGAACACGCCATCACCCACCTCCAGCACGGACACGTCGAAGGTGCCGCCGCCCAGGTCGAAGACCAGGATGCGCTCGTTGCTCTTCTTGTCGAGGCCATAGGCCAGGGCGGCCGCCGTGGGCTCGTTGATGATGCGCAGCACCTCCAGACCGGCGATCTTGCCGGCATCCTTGGTGGCCTGACGCTGGGAATCGTTGAAGTAGGCGGGCACGGTAATCACCGCCTGGGTGACCGTTTCACCGAGGTATTTGCCGGCATCATCCGCCAGCTTGCGCAGCACTTCCGCGGAGATCTCCTCCGGGGCAAACTGCTTGTTGAGCACCGGGCAACGCACCTTTACGTTCGCACCGGCTTTCTCAACGCCGTAGCTCACCTCCTTCGACTCCTCGTTCACCTCATCGACGCGGCGGCCGATGAAGCGCTTGACGGAGTAAAAAGTGTTTTCGGGATTCATCACCGCCTGGCGCTTGGCGATCTGACCCACCAGCTTGTCCTGGTTCTTGGTGTAGGCCACCACCGAGGGGGTCGTGCGGAACCCTTCGGCGTTGGCGATCACCGTGGGTTTGCCACCCTCCATCACGGCGACGCAGCTGTTCGTGGTGCCGAGGTCAATGCCGACGACCTTGCCCATGGATTCCCACCTCCTGGTGTGGATGAAATGCGGACTGACAGCATCTTCAGCAGCGGACTCGCGCCCCGGCGAGGGGTGGTTCCCGAACCCGGTCGGGCCGGTCGTGCCGGAAAAGGTCTGTGGGGGCAACGGTTCCGGCGGGTCTACGGTCGGCCGATCGACGCCCGTCACCCCTGGCCCCATGGCTTCCGCCCCCCCGGACCCCCGGCCGATCCGTGGCAGCACCGCCCTGGTGGGGGTTCTGGGCGATCCGGTGCGCCACTCCCTCTCGCCGACGATGCACAACGCCGCCCTGGCGGAGCTGGGGCTCGACTGGGTGTACCTGGCCCTGCCCGTTCCCGCCGCTGAGCTGGCGGGGGCGATGCGGGCCCTCGCAGCGATGGGCTGCCGCGGCCTCAACGTCACGCTTCCCCACAAGCAGTCGGCGGCCGCCCTGGCCGCCGAACGGAGCCCGCTGGCCTCGCGGCTGGGGGCCGTGAACACATTGGTGCCGAGGGCGGAGGGGGGCTGGTGGGGCACCAACACCGACGTGGAGGGGTTCACGGAGCCCCTGCGGCAGGCGCTGGACGAGGGGGAGAGCTGGCGGGGTCGGCGGGCCCTGGTGCTGGGCTGCGGCGGCAGCGCTCGGGCGGTGGTGGCCGGGCTCGGGGAGCTGGGGCTGGCGCAGATCCGCGTCGTCGGACGGAGCCCGCGGACGCTGGCGGACTTCCTGGCGGACTGCCGGGATTGGGCGCCGACCCTCCAGGGGCTGCCCTGGCCGGAGCGGGAGGGAGCCCTGGCGGCGGAGCTGGCCGCCACCGACCTGGTGGTGCACACCACGCCGGTGGGGATGGCCACCGCGGGGGACGCCGACGCCGCCGGCCGCTGCCCCCTGGCGGAGGCCGACCTGGAGGGACTCCGGGCCGGCACGGTGGTCTACGACCTGATCTACACCCCCCGGCCGAGCCGGCTGCTGGCGAGGGCCGCCGCCCGCGGCTGCCGGGGTCTGGACGGCCTCGACATGCTGATTCGCCAGGGGGCGGCGGCGCTGCGGCTCTGGACCGGCTGCAGCGCCGTGCCGGTGGAGGCGATGCGCCGCGCCGCCCTCGCCCAGCTATCCGACTAGCCTGCGGGGACATGGCCTGAACCCCCCAGTCCCCGATCCCATGCAGGACCCACCGATCTGGCAGCGCCTGCTGGCGGCCCTGGCCTACCTGGTTCCCTGGAGCGACGCGATCGGCTTCGGCGCCTCCCTCTTCAACCAATTTCCGGTGCTGCGCTGGCTGGCCCTGCCGGCCGTCCCCCTGCAGATTCTCCAGAACGCCGTTCCCCTCGGCGGGCTGGTGCTGTTCCTGGTCCTGTTCCTCGCGGTCGCCCGCAACCCGCAGGTGCCCTACTTCGTGCGCTTCGCCGTCCTGCAGGCCCTGTTGATCGACATCGTGCTGATCCTGGTGCAGCTGGCCTTCCAGACCCTCTTCCCCACCCTGGCGGACACCTTCCTGGTGCGCACCCTCGCCAACGCCGTCTTCCTGGGCACGTTGCTGGTGGTGTTGTTTGGAATCGTCGAGGCCTTGCGGGGGCGGGAGGCGGAGATCCCCACCGTTTCCGAGGCGGTGCGCATGCAGCTCTACTGACCGACACCCCCGGTCAGGCGCTGCGATAGGTTGCTGGATTCGTCGCTGGAGATCGGCTCCGCCGCTTCCCCCTCCAGCCCCTCCCCAGGGCGCCCAAGACGCAACCCCCCATGAGCCAGTCCTACTACGAGACCATGTACATCCTTCGCCCGGACATTCCGGAGGAGGAGGTCGAAACCCATGTCAGCAAATACCGTGACCTCGTGAACGAGGCCGGTGGCCAGGTGCTCGACACCCAGATGCGCGGCAAGCGCCGCCTCGCCTACCCGATCGCCAAGCACCGGGAAGGCATTTACGTGCAGCTGAATCATGACGGCGATGGCCAGCAGGTGGCCCCCCTGGAGCGGGCGATGCGCCTCTCCGAGGACGTGATCCGCTACCTCACCGTCAAGCAGGACGGGCCGATCCCCCCACCCCGCACCCTGCCGGCGGAGGCCGCCGAGCCAGCGGCCACCGCAGCGGCGGCCGCGCCCGCCGCACCCGCGGACTGAGCCCCTGCGACGGCTGGCAATGGCACCCCGGGTTTCAGGCGACTAAACTCGCGCGAGTTCAAGGACGGCCATGAGAGAGTCCGGCGAACTCCAGGCGTCAGCCCGCCGCGGTGCCCAGGCCGCTTCCGTCTCCAATCGCTGGTGGGAAAACGAGGGTGCCGGCCATCCGGGGGCCCGCACCGGCCCCGCCCCCTCCAGTCCGCTCTGGCAGCAGCAACCACCGCCCCCGCCGCCACCCCTGGGGGAGGCTCCGTCCATCGCTCCGCTCACCCAGGAGTTAGCCCTGCCGGGCGGCCGGGAAGCGCGCCATCTCCAGCTAGAGCTGGAAGCGGCCCGATCCGAGATCGCGGCCCTTCACGAGATGCTGGAGGACCTCCCCGAGATCTTTGAGCGGAAGTTCCGGCAGCGGGTGCATGGGCTGCTGGAGGAGCAGGCTCGCCTGCTGGCCGACAACCAGATCCTGCGCGACAGGCTTTACGCCCTCACACCCGCCACGCCCACGGCCGCCCTGGCCCTCCCTTCCGTCAGCTCCTTCCCCGCGCAGCACCCCAGTCCCCGCCTGCGGCGAAGCCTCGGTTCAGCGTTGCAACACCTGCTCGGTCGCTCCAGCAAACGGCCCACCGCCCCCACCGTGCTCAGGTCCCCCGATGGCGGGCGGACCACAGCCGCGTAGGCAGGCCCCACACATAGATGAACCCCTCCGCAGCGCGGTGGTCGAAGCGGTCTTCGCCGCCGTAGGTGGCCATGTCGGGCACGTAGAGGCTGTCGCTGGCACTGGCGCGGCCCACCACCGTGGCATTGCCCTTGTGCAGGCGCACGCGCACCACACCGTTCACCGTCTCCTGGGTGCGGTCGAGGAAGCCATCCAGCGCCTGCTTGAGGGGGCCGAACCACAGGCCCTGGTACACCAGATCCGCCCAGCTGGCTTCGATCTGACGCTTGTAACGCTGCACGTCCGCGGCCAGGGTGAGGCTTTCGATCTCCTGGTGGGCCCGGATCAGCAGCAGCAGGCCAGGGGTCTCGTAGATCTCCCGGCTCTTGATGCCCACCACCCGGTTCTCGACCATGTCGAGGCGCCCGAAGCCATGCTCTCCCGCCAGCTCATTGGCGCGCCGCATCAGGGTCACCGGGTCGAGGGACTCCCCGTCGATCGCCACCGGATTGCCGCGCTCGAAGGCGATCTCCACCACCCGAGCCTGCTCCGGGGCGGCCTCAATCGAGCGGGTGAGGGCGAAGACCTCCTCGGGGGGCTCCTCCATCGGATCCTCGAGGCGACCGGCCTCGATGCTGCGGCCCAGGAGATTGAGGTCGATCGAGTAAGGGGAACTGCGGCTCACGGGCGCAGGAATGCCGCAGCGCTCGCCGTAGGCGATCGTCTGCTCGCGGCTCATCCCCCATTCCCGGGCCGGGGCGAGCACCGTCAGGTCGGGCGCCAGGGACCCGATGGCCACATCGAAACGCACCTGGTCGTTGCCCTTGCCGGTGCAGCCGTGGGCGACGGCGTCCGCGCCCCGCTCCCGGGCCACCTCCACCAGCCGGCGGGCGATCAGGGGTCGGGCGAGGGCGGTGGAGAGGGGGTAACGACCCTCGTAGAGGGCGTTGGCACGGATCGCGGGGAAGGCGAACTCGCGGATGAAGGGATCGATCAGATCGGCCACGATCGACTCGCTGGCACCGGCGGTCAGGGCCTTGCGGCGGATCGGCTCCAGTTCATCCCCCTGGCCGAGGTCCGCGGCGAAGGTGATCACCTCCTCCACCCCCCACTCGTTGCGGAGGTAGGGGATGCAGACGCTCGTATCCACCCCACCGGAATAGGCGAGAACCACCCGCCGAGCCCGTGGCCCGCTCCCTGCCTTCCCACCGGATTGGCTCATGCCCGCGTCTCCTCGCTGGTTGGCTTCGATTCTGTTCCCTCGCCCGGCAGCCGCCAGCGCAGCAGAACCACCAGGGCGGTGGCCAGGGGGGGCAGCAGCAGGAGCGCGGCCACCAGCTCGCCACGGATCGGCAAGGGCGTGGGCCAGCGCTGTCCGGCGGCCGCCAGCAGGGCGCTGAGGACCAGGGCCAGGGCCCAGAGCCAGGCGATTTGACGGATCTTGGGGGCGATCATGGGCGGAGGGTGACGAAGGGTTGGCGCGACAAGCGCTAGGGTGACTGATTGGACTATCTGGATCCAGCCTGCCTGGGACCCGCATGAGCATCCTTGATACGATCAACCCTTCCCTCACCCGCTACCGGCGCGACGAACCCGCCCCCGTGTTGCCGCTGCGGGATGAGCCCGATCTGCTGAGCCTGCTGGAGGCCAGCGGCCGTCTCGTGGCGGATGAGGAGAGCGCCGGCACCGACGTGAGCACCGTGGAGGAGGAGGAGCTGTCCGCGTTGATGGGCGAGAAGGAGGACTACAACCAGGCCGACGAAACCCCCGAGGAGGACTGGGAGGACTGACCCCCGCCATGAAGGTGCCCGACGGCAGGCTTCCCGCCGCCCTGCTCGCTTTGATCGTGCTGGGCACCTGCCTGGTCGCCGACTGGCGCTTGAGCAATTCCCTGCTCACCCTGCCGCTGCTGGTGGCCACGGCGGCCAGTGCTGCGGTGGCGGCCTGGGGGGTGCCACGCCTGCGGCGCCTCAAGCTCGGCCAGGTGATCCGCGACGAGGGTCCCCAGGCCCACCACAGCAAGGCGGGCACCCCCACCATGGGTGGGCTGCTGGTGGTCCCGGTGGGGGTTCTGGTGGGGGGCCTGGTGGCCCCGGGCGACCCGCGCCTGCTGGCGGTGGGCGCCGTGACCCTGGCCTTCATGGCCATCGGGGCCGTCGACGACTGGCGCAGCCTCACCCGCCAAACGAACACGGGCCTCACGCCCCGGGGCAAACTCCTGCTTCAGGCCGGGGCAGCGCTGCTCTTCCTGGCCTGGGCCGCCGCGGGTGGCTGGGTCGGAGGTGGGGCGGCCGGGGATGTGGGCCTCCCCTTCGGCTGGATCCTGCCCCTGGGGCTGCTGATCTGGCCCCTCGGCCTCTTCGTGTTCCTGGCGGAGAGCAACGCCACCAACCTCACCGATGGGCTCGATGGCCTGGCCGCGGGGTGCGGCGCGATCGTCTTCACAGGCCTGGGCCTGCAGTTGATGCTGCGCGGCGACGACGGCGACCCGGCCCTGGCGGCCTTCTGCGTGGCGATGGCGGGCTGCTGGCTGGGATTTCTGAGCCAGAACCGCCATCCGGCGCGGGTGTTCATGGGGGACACCGGCTCGCTGGCGATGGGCGCGGCCCTCAGCGCTGTCGCCCTGCTGAGCGACAGCCTCTGGCCGCTGCTGCTGATGGGCGGCGTGTTCCTGGCGGAATCCCTCTCGGTGATCCTGCAGGTCTGGGTGTTCAAGGCCACCAAGGGTGCCGACGGGCAGGGGCGCCGCCTCTTCCGCATGGCGCCGCTCCATCACCACTTCGAACTGGGGGGCCTGGCGGAGGAGCGGGTTGTGCTCTCCTTCTGGGCCACCAGCCTGATACTGGTGGTGCTTGGGTTGCTGCTGCGGCCCTGAAATCCCCCCCCTCTGCCCTCCCCCCATGGCCCACTTCACCTGGAAGGAAGCCGGACTCACCGGTGACTGCGCCAGCCTCGACGCCATGGCGGCGCGGTTTGAGGAATCTGCGGCCCTGATGCGGCGCATGGCAGCCGAAGGCTTCCGGCTCGACCGTGACCCGGACGGCCTGGCCCGCATCACCCATCCGGATCCCGGCGTGTTTGAGGCCTACGGCTTCGTCAGCGAGGAATCGCCGGAACGGCAGCTGCAGTTGCTCCAGGAAGGGGACGACTGAGGGGGGTGGCGGCAGGGCCTCAGCGACGGCGGAGATAGCCGACAACCCAGACCAGCACAAAGGCCAACGACGACAGGCCCAGGTAGATCAGCGTTCCCTTCTGCAGATCGGCGATGTCGTAGCCGAACAGGCTGAAGCCATCCACCACATCTCCGGCGGTCTGAAAGGCGAGGATGCGCAGGGAGTCAGACACATGCATGGCAGAAGTCTAAGGACCAACTACGCCAGGGCCAGAGACAGGGGAGCCTCACGGACCCGGCGATGTCGGTTCGCAGGCGCTGGGCAGGTTGGTCTTCATCCCGCGCCAGAACGACGCGTAGCTCTTCTCCCAGGCGTGGCAACCGAAGGGCAGGGCAGCAGGTGCCAGATAGCGCCGATGAAAAAAAGCGGGGTTGGCATCCAGGGAAAAGCCGGCGGCGATCGCAGGCTCGGGGACGGAGAAGCGGGGCTGGATCCTGCTGGCCAAGAGACCGAAGATCAGGTCCTCATTGAGACCGCATTCAGCGAAATAGGCCAAGGAGTTGCGCCAAGACGTCAATCGCAGCAGGATCAACCGCAGGCGGTTAAGCAGCCTGAATAGCGATCTGAGGGGCTGGTGCCATCGAAAGGTTTGCAGTGGGGGATGGGCAACGAGCAGCTCCTGAACCCCAAGAACCGGCCAGCATTTGTAGCGCCAACCGGTCAACAGTGCGTGGTGATCGCTGACGCGACGAAGGGAGAGTCCCCCGTTACCGACAGCCTCTGGGGGGCACGGCATGCCTGGTGGCAGATTGGGGATGGCGCACCAGGGAGCACCCACATAGGCATAGTGGCGATCCAGCCAAAGCGATAGGTCGGGCGAAAAGATCCAGGCATCAACCTGAGCTATGAGTATATAGTTCCACCGAGAGAATAGCGCATAGAAAAACGGAGAAAGCATGAGTCGATTATATGTCGCCGTGGAGGCAAACCAAGCCGGGTCTAAATAGACGATATCAATGTCTCTGCAAACAGCAAAAATATCAGCAAGCAGGTCGGGGATATGATGATGCAAATCCAAGCCTTGCGGGCAGATGATGCGGACCGAGTACCGGGAGAGTTGCTTGCACGTGTTGACAAGGGAAGCTCGCTCCGCCCCTGTGGGGTCAGGACGGTAAACTGGGATGACAATGCAACAGTCAGTCTGAGTCTCTGATTGCATAAACATTAAGCTGCGAATCCATGCTTTCAATGACTTCAGATTCGGTGAAGGGATTCGTCACTACACGGGCTTCCTTGATGTAGACCCTAAATCCATTAGATTTCAATCGGGCTAGAATTTCCGGCAGCATCTGGGCCTCTTTGTGAAAGGAGTGATACTCTAAAAAAAGATTTTTGACCCCACTCAGGTCAATGGCAGTGTCGGCAAGAATATGGTTTTCAGCACCCTCGATATCAATCTTGAGCAAATCAATCCTGGGGTGCTTGGCAATGAGCTCCGGCAGGGTTACCGAGCCCACAACCTGATTGCTCGCCACAGGGCTGGTATCGGAGGGTTTATCAACCGCCCTGCCAGACGCGCCGCCTTCACAGTAAAAAGAAATGCCCTGATTATGGGTCCAAAGCGCTTGATTGTGAGCATGAACCCGACCCTCCAAACCAAGGCTTGCCAAGTTGCGGGCGAGGGTGGTGTAGATGTTGGGATCGGCCTCAAAGGCTTCGATCGAGGCTTGGGGATAGCGCAAAGCAAGCCAGATGGATGATAGACCTATATTGGCTCCACAATCCAGAATGACGAGATCTCCTGAACCGTTGAACGCATAACATTGCTGGTCAAATATTTCGCGCGCACAAACCACAAGTGTACAGGCATCAACATAATAGAGTTCGCCCAGGGATGTGGTGAGCGAGCCGGGGATGTAGCGGGGGAGGGAGAGGAGAGCGTGCTCTTGGCTTTGGGTCAACAGGCCAACGGACGACTTTTCACCACCCTGTGCAAACAGGGCCGCGACACGGTTGGCCGCTTTTTTGCCAAGAGACGAGAGAAGCATCGGAATGGAAACAGCTAAAACAGGAGACGGAGTGGGAGATTCAGGGAAAACGTGCAATACGTCGTACTTTAGCAAGGGAGCGCAAGGGGGTCTTGCGGAACGCATGAATGCGATTCAAAACAGGATCGATAAGGCGCCCTCGTATCGAGGCCTCGTACCGCATCTGTTTACCAGCAATATGATGCTCAAAAGTATACCTGTCCGCAAGCTCATCACGAAGCTGGTAAGTCGGATGGCGGAGCGGGCCTAGGGCGTGACTGCAATGGCTGGAATCCCGCTCATTGACGGTGTGGGTGGCACCCGCACCAAAACCGATATTGCTGACAAGATTGCGATTCGGCAGGGCGGTCAAGCCATTATTCGCAATGCACAAAAAGGTCCATTGATAATCCCAAGTTGTAGCATACATGGACTGGAGATACGTCTGCCACCAAATCTCGGCCCAATAGAACCTCTCCCGGGCGTCAGTAAAGATGGAGGACAACAGATCGCACTCAACAAATTGTGGCCAGAGGCTCAGGGTTACATCGTAGTGACACCAACGAGAGCGCCAACTTGCCCAACCCCAGCAGTGCGGATAACGACTGAAATAATAGGATCCATCACCGCGCCACTGACCATCCTGAAAATTATTGCCGCTGATGCACCAGACTCTCTCGTCTTCGCGGTAACGCTCCAGCAGTGCTTCACAATAGGAAAAGAAATCGGGATGCGGCACGCAATCGTCTTCAAGCACAATCCCCTCCTCCTCCTGGGCAAAGAACCAGGTAATGGCGTTACTGACTCCCTGGCAGCAGCCTTGATTGGTATCGCTATAGAGGTGTTTAACCTGGCATGGCCAATCGATTTCGTGGCGAATCATCTCCCGGGTGGCCAAGACCTTTTCTGCCTCTCCCGGGCGGTCGGGGCTGGGGCCATCGCAGGCAACGTAAACGCGCTCTGGCGCGTAGGCCCGTATCGCCGCAATCACCTGGCGCGTGGTGGATGGGCGTCGCCAAGCAACGAGGAGGACCGCAACCTTCATCCCAGACCTGAAGGATCTGCCGCAAATATAAACCCTGTCAAGGACTCACCCACCGGCATCCGATAAGAATCTGGGATCACACACACTGGGGCCAGCGTCTTTTGCACGAAGCTGAACAATCATTGCATTCATCGGCTTGTTCGCCCCATGGTTGAGACGGAGAGACCTAGAGGATAAACACCAAACTTCAAGAAACTTGACCCGTGAGAGCAAACCGTGAAGCCGACCAATGAAACCATTGCTTATAAATACGACGCAGTCGACTCAATAGGAGGCGGATGGCATTGCCATGCAGGAGCTTAGTCTCGTCAATATGATGAAAATAGGTGTAGGTGTCGGCCTTCCTGTCCACAATAACAAAAGAAGGGTGCAACAACTCGCCAAGACCTCCTTCCATCACGTGCGTGACCCGCCTATCCGTTGTATGGGTAGCGTCAACGCCAAACCCGATATTGCTGATCAGATTCCGGTTTGGAAGGGCCGTGATACCACCCATGGCGAGGCAGGTGAACGTCCAGCGGTAGGCCCAGGAATCTGGCTTATCCTCACTGTAGAGACGATCCCAGATTTGCCTCCAGAAGGAGCGTTCCTGAAGGTTTGGAAAGATGGTTTCCAATAAACCAGATTCCTTAAGTCCCGGCCAGAGACTCAGGTTTCCATCATAGTGCTGCCAGCATCGCCGCCAACTGGCCCAGCCCCAGCAATGGGGGTATTGGCTGAAATAATAGCTGCCATCACCACGCCACTGGCCATCCTGAAAATTGTTGCCACTGATGCACCAGATGCGCTCATCGTGGCGGTAACGCTCAAGAAGTTCTTCGCAATAGGGGAAGAACTCGGCATGGGGCACGCAATCGTCCTCAAGGATGATTCCCTCTTCCTCCTGCTCAAAGAACCAGGTGATCGCGCGACTCACCCCGATGCGGCAGCCCTGATTGACTGGGCTGTAAAGCCGCCGAATCTGACAGTCCCAATCCACATGGCTGTCGATGATGGCGCGGGTCGCCAGCACTTTTTGGAATTCTTCCGGATTGTCCGGACTGGGACCATCGCAGGCCACATAAAGGCGCGATGGCGCATGAGCGCGGATGGCTTCGAGAACCTTTTCGGTGGTGTGCGGGCGGCGCCATGCGACGAGGAGGATCGCTGCCGTCATTCCCTTCCTTCACTTTTTGAATCTTACCCCGCTGCGCCGAAGCTTCCGCATCAGCGGCACGGCAGGATCGGGCGGTGTCAACCGCCCGGCGAAGGGGCAGCGCGATGGACGACCCCAGTTCCCTCTTTCCCCAGTCCCTGATGCTGCTGGGCAGCGGCGAGCTGGGCAAGGAGGTGGCGATCGCCGCCCAGCGGCTGGGCTGCCGCGTGATCGCCGTGGACCGCTACCCGGGGGCGCCGGCGATGCAGGTGGCCGACATCGCGGAGGTGGTGCCGATGGGGGAGGCCGAAGCCCTCAGGGCCGTTGTACGGCGGCACCGCCCCGACCTGGTGATCCCCGAGATCGAGGCCCTGGCCGTGGATGCCCTGGCGGAACTGGAGTCGGAGGGAATCCGCGTGATCCCGACGGCGCGGGCGACGGCGGTGACCATGAACCGCGACCGCATCCGGGACCTGGCGGCGAGGGAACTGGGGCTGCGCACCGCCCGTTTTGCCTACGCCAGCAGCGCCCGGGAGCTGGCGGACGTGGCCGCGCCCCTGGGCTGGCCGGTGGTCGTGAAACCAGTGATGAGTTCCTCCGGCAAGGGCCAGAGCGTGGTGACCGGGCCCGAGGGCATGGAGGGAGCCTGGCAAAGCGCGATGGAAGGGGCGCGGGGAGCAGGGGCACGGGTGATCGTCGAGGAATTCCTGCGCTTCCAACTGGAGATCACCCTGCTGACGGTGAAGCCCTGGCGGGGGCCCACCCTGTTCTGCCCAGCGATCGGCCACCGGCAGGAGCGGGGCGACTACCAGTGCAGCTGGCAGCCGGCGCACCTGGGGGCGGCCCAACTCCAGGAGGCCCAGGCCATGGCCCGCACGGTCACCGACGCCCTCGGTGGGGCCGGTCTCTTCGGGGTGGAATTCTTCCTGTGCGGCGAACCCGGGCAGGAGAGGGTGGTGTTCTCGGAGCTGTCGCCGCGGCCCCACGACACCGGTCTGGTGACCCTGGTGGGGCAGAACCTCAGCGAGTTTGAGTTGCACCTGCGGGCCGTTCTGGGGCTGCCGATCCCGGAGATCCGCAGCCTTGGGCCGGCCGCCTCCCGCGTGATCCTGGCCCAGGGGCAGGGAGATTCGGTGAGGTACGCGGGGGTGGCGGAGGCCCTGGCTCAGCCGGAGAGCCAGGTGCTGCTGTTCGGCAAGGCGCAGGCCCGACCCGGGCGCCGCATGGGGGTCGCCCTGGCCCGGGGGGCTGATCTGGCGGAGGCGCAAGCGCGGGCGGATGCGGCGGCGGCGGCCGTGCGGGTGCTGACCGGCTGATGAACCGTCGTCCCCCCTGGTGAGGAGGGAAAGCGCACCGTATGGTTCGCGCAGCTTCCCGGACCATGAGCCAGGCCCACTCCCACCAGCCTCCGCCGCGGCGGCCACGGGGACGTCCAAACGGTCGCCCCAGTGCGAAGGGCTCCGCCCGCAGCGTCGAGCGCAACCTCGGCGCCGTTCCCGAACTCCTCAGCCGCCGCAACCCGTCGACCCCCCGGGGAAATCAACGGCATGGACCGCATCGCCTGCTGGTGTTCGGCCTCGGGCTGGCCCTGGGCTACGGGTTCGCCGGTCCTTTGCCTTCCCTGCTCGGACCAGCCCTGGCGGCCCTGGTGCACGCCCCCCGCGGCATCGCGGCGATCGTCGACCCCCTCGGCATCGGAGAGCGCCGGGTGCTGGTCATGGGCAGCGATGCGGTCAGTGGCAACACCGACGTGATGTTCACCGTGCAGGTGAAGGAAGGCATCACCCACGTCACCCAGGTGCCCCGGGACACCTACGTGGAATCCGAGAAGCTGGGGGTGATCAAGGCCAACGCCCTGTACGGGACCGCCGGTCCTGAGAGCGTCAAGAGCGAGGTGGGCCGGCTGCTGGCGGCCCCCGTGCAGAAACATCTCAAGGTCAACCTCGACGCGGTGGCCAAGGTGGCCGATGCCCTCGGCGGCGTCGAGGTCGACGTGCCGAAGCGCATGTATTACGTGGACAATGCCCAGGGCCTTCTGATCGACCTCTACCCCGGCCGCCAGGTGCTGCGCGGAGCAGAGTTGGAGGGATTCCTGCGCTTCCGCCATGACGAACTGGGGGATCTGGGCCGAATGGAGAGGCAGCGCCTGGTGCTGGCGGAGGTGTTCCACAAGCTGGCCCAACCGAGCACGGTGATGCGGCTGCCGGCGCTCTTGAAGATTGCGGGGGAGGACATCCACACCGATCTGACGCCGATCGAGATGACCCAGTTGCTCACCGCCATGACCCGCTCACGGCTGAGCACCCAGCGCCTGCCTGGTCGCCTGTACTGGCAGGACGACCTCAGCTACTGGATGCCCGATTCCAACCTCAACTATCCCACCGGCAACGGCGAAGAACCCACCCTCTGAGTTCGCCGTCAACATCACCCGGGCCGGCGGAGTTCAGGGCTTGAAGGCATCCGAAGGCACCAG
Source organism: Cyanobium sp. (assembly GCA_044337665.1). Taxonomy (GTDB): domain Bacteria; phylum Cyanobacteriota; class Cyanobacteriia; order PCC-6307; family Cyanobiaceae; genus Cyanobium. Next base: position 11,409 of record JBIIND010000001.1, on the reverse strand, counting down.
AACGAGGGGGATCTCGCCGTTTCCCCAGCCAGCGGCCGGCAGGATCGGAGGGGCCCCCGCCGCGGGAGGCAGGGTGGGACCGGCGGCATAGGCGGCGTCGACCCAGCGCAACAGCAGGGCCCGCAGCGGCCCGCCGTCCCCAACACCGCGCAGGTTGAAGTGGTCCCCGCCGTTGGCCAGCACCAGTTGGTGACCCTCCAGGGCGGGATAGTGGAACCGGTTGATCGCCTCGGGACCGGAGGGCACCACCCAGTCGCGACTGCCGGTGATCAACAGGGCGCGGGCGTTCATCCCCTTCCCGGAGCCGTGATCGAAGATCAGGTTGAGCGGCGGACTGACCGCCGCCACGGCAACGACCCGGGGATCGGCCAGGGCAGCACGGTCCGCCGAGTCGAGGAAGCTGCATTGCAGCACCCAGCTGAGGTTACGCTCCGGGTCGTTGGCGTTCTCGCAACGCTCCCGCAGGCGCCGCGAGCTGGGGGTGACCCCCGCCAGTTGCATGGCCGTCGTCGCCCCCCAGGAATGGCCGATCACCACCGCGCGGCGGTTGTCGACGCCGGCGAGACCCGCCACGCCGCCGCTGCCCACCGCATCGATGACCGCGCTGACATCCAAGGGCCGCAGGCGCAGCTCCTGGGGGCCGGGGGGCGGCACCTTGCCCGAAAGCATGGCGCGCTGCTGGCTGCTGTCGCTGCCCGGATGGAGGGGCAGCACCACCCCGTAGCCATGGCTGGCCAGGTGCTGGGCCCAGCCCTCAAAGCTGGGGGGACCATCCCAGAGGCCGTGGGAGATCACCACCAGCCGGCCATTGGCCTGCCGCTCGGGGCGAATCACCACGATCTGCAGCGGCACGCTCCGGTGCTTGACCGTGAGCTGCCCGGTGCTGCGCAGGGTGGGCAGGGGGCCGGGGACCAGCCCGACGGCATCCACCGGCACCGCGCCCAGGCGGGCCAACAGTTCGTGGGCGGGCTGGAACTGGTTGCGCAGGCGGCGCAGCCCCACCAGAGCCTTCTCCAGGTCGACCGTGGCCGATTGGCCGGGCAGAGCCTCCAGCACCGTCTGAATGGTCACATCCCCGGAGGCGGAAGCCTTCTGGAGGGCCGCGGTGATCTCGCCGCCGTTGAGGTCGGCGGGAACCCCATCGATCGAGCCGAGGGTGGAGGCCAACAACAGCACCTGCTCAAACATCGGCGTGCTCGCGGAATTGCGAACCAGCTCCTGGGTGGATACCGGCAGGGGCGTGGCGAAGAGCTCGCTGATGCGTCGGCCCAGGGCGCCATCGGTGGCCCGGTCGATCTCCGCCAGGTCGCTGGTGCCCTGGAGCAGGCGCTCCGGATCCCCGAGTTCGCTGAGCTTCACCTCAAAGCTGAGCTGGAGCAGCGGCAGCTGCAATTGCACCCTCTCCAGGGCAGCGGCCGGGGCCAGGGGGGCGGCGGCGCTGAGCAGGCAGGCCAGCCATGAACGGCGAAGAAAGGACAACAGAGACATGGAGCGGGGGCCGCGGGTTGGGAACGGCAGCGCCGACGGTTTCATCCCCGTTGCGGCCGATGGTGGGACTGCTGCGTCACCTGATTCTGCAGCTGGTGGATGCGACGCAGGAACAGCTCCTCCGGCAGGGTGGATGGCGGTGGACTTCGGGGGAGACGGGGGCGTCAAGCAGGGACTGGGTGAGGGCGAGGGCGAACAGATCGCACTCCTCGAAGCAGGGGGCGCCCGGGGCTCCGGAGCGCGTCCGGGACCCGATCGTATGGGAGCGCCAGAAGGTCTCCAGCCCGTTTCGGGCCTCGAGTTCGAGCAGCATCTGGCTCTGCCAGCCGTGCTGGAAGGGGAAATCCTCGGCCTGGAGGAGGCGATCCAGCGATCGCGCAGGGCGGCGATGCGGAAGAGGCTCTTGTCCACGAAGCAAAGATCGAAGTAATTGACAAAGCCGCGTCCGATCTCGGCCGCCAGCTCGGCAGGGGGCAGGGGAAGGAAGACGCAGGGGAGGGCGCGGTGCCTCAGGCGTGGGTAGCTGCGGAGGTCGTGGTCGTCGAAATCCGTCGGAGCGATCCAGTTCCAGATCCGGTAGCGCAATTCGGCCAATTCGGGCGGCCGGGCCAGCAGAAGCTGGCGCAACGGGATTCCCGCAGGCGTGACGGCGAATTCGTCGGCGTCGAAGACATAGAGCCAATCTCTGTCGTCGGCCTCGGCGACCACCGCCGCCGCCAGCGCGCTGGTGATCGCCTCCTGCAGAAAGGCCGGGGTGCGAATCTCCACAACCGTGAGGCGCTCGCCCCAATGGGTGCGCAACCGTTGCACCCCCTCCAGGGTGGCGTCAGCGCTGATCTGAACGGCGCAATGCAGACGGTCGACGTGGTGCAGCAGCGCATGGTTGATCGACAGCAGGGCGAGGGGCCATTCATCGCGGATCAGCGTCAGACCGTGAAGGCAGGCCACGGCTCAGCCTCCCCGCCTCTGCAGCCAACCCCGCTCCACCATCTCCTCCACTCGGATGGGGGTGCAGCGACTGCGCTGGGCTTCATCAAAGGCAAAGGGGAGGTAGGCGGAGATCTTGCGGTCGTAGGGATCGATCCAGGAGAGCGCCTTGCCGAGCATCACGGCCGCCACGGCGATGTGCAGGCGATCGGTGACCACACGTCCAGCCGCGCCGACCGCCTCGAGGAAGGCGTCGAGGTTGGCGGCGACGGTTGAGAGGTCACGATTGATGGCGGGGGCCACCTGGAAGGGCAGATCCCGCAGACAGGATCCCTGGTCGGTGCGGCGACACCACAGGGCGGGATCGGGCATCAGGGCGGCCCGGCCGAAGGGGCGGATCGCGGCGTAGGAGAGGGGCTGGCGGGCGAAGGCCCAGACATTGGGCCGCGCCAGGGCCTCGGCCACCACCGGGACGTCGGTGTCGTAGTCGGAGGCCAGCACCACCACGTTCCGGTAGCCGCTGGCGGCGCTGAGGATCAGGTCGCAGCAGCCCCGCCAGATCAGCTGGTCACCGATATTGCCCGGCATGGACACAATCAGCCGCAGCGGGCCCAGGGTGCCTAGCCAGTTGGCCAGGGCCTTCCCGTAGCCCTCGAGCCGATCGGGAAGCGGGGCCGTCAACCGTTCAATCCCAGCGTCAACCTGACGGGAGAATAGGCGAGCCGCAACGGCTGGAGTTCACGGGCTGAGCTGCAGTTCGGATCGGGAGGGCATGCCGAGCCGAGCACCGAAGCCAATCAGCTTGGACCGCTGTCAGGAACCCGAGCCTGACAAGGATGCTGGGCCAGGACTTGCTTGAGATACTTGCCTGTGTGACTGGTGGGATGTTCGGCCACCTCCTCCGGGGTGCCGCAGATCACAATCTCACCGCCCTTGTCCCCACCATCGGGACCGAGGTCGATGATCCAGTCGGCGCAGCGGATCACATCGAGATTGTGTTCGATCACCAGGATCGAATTACCCTTATCCACCAGGCGCTGGATCACATCCATCAGCTTGTGCACGTCGTAAAAGCTCAGACCGGTGGTGGGTTCGTCGATCAGATAGAGGGTTTTGCCCGTGGCGCGGCGGCTCAGCTCGGTGGCCAGCTTGACCCGCTGGGCCTCGCCGCCCGAGAGGGTGGGGGCCGGCTGGCCGAGCTTGATGTAGCCGAGACCCACATCCACCAATGTGCGTAGACGGTCGGCGGCCTGGGGAATGGCGGCAAACACCTCGGCGGCCTGTTCGACCGTCATCTCCAGCACATCGGCGATCGTGTGGCCGCGGTAGGTGACCTGCAGGGTCTCACGGTTGTAGCGGGCTCCTTTGCAGACGTCGCACTGCACATAGACATCCGGCAGGAAGTTCATTTCGATCACGTTGACCCCCTGGCCGCCGCAGGCCTCGCAGCGTCCGCCCTTGACGTTGAAGCTGAACTGCCCCACCTGGTAGCCGCGGGCCTTGGCCTCCACCGTGGCGGCAAACACCTGGCGAATCGGATCAAAGGCGCCGGTGTAGGTGGCAGGATTGGAGCGGGGGGTGCGGCCGATCGGCGACTGGTCGATCACGATCACCTTGTCGATCGCCTGGATGCCGCGCAGCTCCTCAAGACCCGCGGGGAAGGGCACCTTCAGGCCGAGGCGGTGCTCAAGGGCCGGGTGCAGCAATTCGTTCACCAACGTGCTCTTGCCACTGCCGCTCACACCGGTGACACACACCAGGCGACCCAGGGGGATCTCCACATCGATGCCCCGCAGATTGTTGCGGCTGGCATTGACGAGAGTGATGCAGCGGCTGCCCGCGGAACGCCGCTCGGCGGGGGTGGGGATGGAGCGCCGGCCGCTGAGATAGGCGCCGGTGAGGGAGTTCTCGGCTTCCAGCAGATCCTGCAGGCTTCCCTCGGCCACGATGCGGCCGCCATGCACCCCGGCCCCTGGCCCGATGTCCACCAGGTGATCGGCGGCACGGATCGTGTCCTCGTCATGTTCGACGACGATCAGGGTGTTGCCGAGGTCGCGCAGGCGGGTCAGGGTGGCCAGCAGGCGGTCATTGTCCCGCTGGTGCAGGCCGATGCTCGGCTCGTCGAGCACGTACAGCACGCCGGTGAGGCCGGCGCCGATCTGGGTGGCCAGCCGGATGCGCTGCGCCTCGCCACCCGAGAGGGTCATGGCCGGCCGGTCGAGGGTGATGTAGTCGAGACCCACATCGATCAGGAAGCGCAGGCGCATGCGGATCTCCCGCAGCACCAGGTCGCCGATCTGGATCTGGCGAGGGGTGAGCAGGGGGTCGCTGCCCTCGCTGGCCCCCACCCCCATCAGCGATTCGATGCGGGCGAGCGTGTCTCCGACGCTGACGCAGGTGAGCTCATGGATGCGGAACGGACCCACCTTCACCGCCAGGGCCTCGGGCCGCAGCCGCAGGCCGCGGCAGGTGGCACAGGGCACCAGCTCCAGGTACTTCTCCAGCTTCTGGCGAATCGCCTCGCCACTGGCGTCCCGCAACTGCCTCTCGAGGATGGGAAGCACCCCCTCGAACGGCCTCTGGTACCCGGCCGCCTTGCGGTACCGACTGTCGGCCTGGATCGTGATCGGCTCGCTCGAGCCATGCAGGAGCACCTCGCGCTGCTCGTCGCTCAGCTGGTTCCAGGGGGTCTTGAGTTCGAAGCCGAAGGCCTCCCCCACCGAATAGAGCAGCGAAAAGTAGTAGGAGTTGTCCTTGTCGCTCCAGGGGGCGATGGCGGCGTACACCGGCAGGCTGGGATCCGGCACCACCCGATCGGCGGTGAAGGTGCGCAGATGGCCGATGCCGTGGCAGTCCGCGCAGGCGCCATAGGGGCTGTTGAAGGAGAACAGGCGGGGGGAGAGCTCCTCCATGACCGCGCCGTGGGCGGGGCAGGCGAAGTTCTCCGAGTAGAGACGCTCGCGCTCCAGCCCGTCGGGCAGATCCTCACCGCTCTTCGGCACCACCTCCACCAGGGCAAGGCCTTCGCCCCGCTTGAGCGCCGTGCCCAGGGAATCGGTCAACCGTTCCTGCACGCCATCGCGGGCGACGAGGCGGTCCACGACCACCTCGATGTTGTGGGCGTGATTTTTATCGAGTTCGATGTTGTCCGCCAGCTCGCGCACCTCGCCGTTGATGCGCACCCGCGCGAAACCCTCCGCCGCGAGACCGGAGAGCAGCTTGACGTGGGTGCCCTTCTTGCCCCGCACCACCGGCGCCAGCAGCTGGTAGCGGGTGCCCTCCGGCAGGGTGAGGATCTGGTCCACCATCTCATCGATGGTCTGGGGGCGGATCGAGCGATCGCACTGCGGACAGTGGGGTTCGCCGGCGCGGCCGAACAGGAGCCGGAGGTAGTCCTGGATCTCCGTCACCGTGCCGACGGTGGAGCGGGGGTTGTGGCTGGTGGACTTCTGGTCGATCGAGATCGCGGGGGACAGCCCCTCGATCGCGTCGACATCCGGCTTGTCGACCTGGCCCAGGAACTGGCGGGCGTAGGCCGAAAGGCTCTCGACGTAGCGGCGCTGGCCCTCGGCGAAGATCGTGTCGAAGGCCAGGGAGCTCTTGCCGCTTCCGCTGACCCCGGTGAACACCACCAGGCGGTTGCGCGGGATGGTCAGATCGACGTTGCGCAGGTTGTGCTGGCGGGCACCACGCACCCGGATCACGTCCTCCAGGGAACCGCCGCTGAGGGCGCGATGCGCCGCCGTGGCCCCACCCCCGCTGGCTTCACCGGTTCCGCTTCCTTTCCCGTTCCTGGCGGTGGTCCCGGCGCTGGCGCGGGGCATGGGGGGCCTTCGACAGCCGCTGATTCTATGGGGGAGCTCAGCGCGGCGGCTCAGGCGGCCCGGCGTTCCAGAAGGCTGGCGGCGAAGCTGTGCGCTTCGCCGAGATCGCCACCGGCCAGTTCGGCCAGTTCGGCCTGGCGTTCACGAGTGTCCTGAAGCCGGGACACCCGGGTGTGGGTGAGGCCGTCCTCCACCACCTTGGCGACCCGGAAGTGGTGGTCAGCGGCGGCGGCCACCAGGGGCTGGTGGGTGACGCAGAACACCTGGCGACAGGCCCCCAGCCGCTGCAGCAGTTCCGCCATGGCGCAACTCACCCGTCCGCTGACGCCGGTGTCGATCTCATCGAACAGCAGGGTGACGTGGGGGTCGGCGGCCGCCAGGCAGGTCTTGAGGGCGAGCAGGAAGCGGCTCATCTCCCCGCCCGAGGCGACCTCCGCCAGGGGCGCCAGCGGCTGACCCGGATTGGCGCTGAAGCGGAATTGCACCGTGTCGGCCCCCTCCTCGCCGGGCTCTGCGGGATCAAGGGCGACGGCGAAGCGCACATTGGCCAGGCCCATGGGCCGCAGGGCCGCCAGCAACTGATCCTCCAGGGCGCGGGCGGCGGCGGTGCGACGGACGGTGAGGGCGGCATGGCAGCGCTCGCGCAGGCCGCGGGCGGCCAGTTCCCCCTCCCGCAGGGCGGCCAGGGAAGCCTCAGCGCCGCCCGGGGCCAGCCGCTCCCGCAACCGGTCCCGCAGGGCGATCAGGTCTGGCAGCTCCTGTCCGTGGCGACGCTCCAGGGTGCGCAGCTCGGCGATCCGCTCCTGCAGCTCCGCCAACCTGGCGGGTTCGCTCTCCAGGGAGGCGCCATAGCGATCGAGGTCGCGGCTGAGCTGCTGCAGACCCAACAGCGCGCCGGTGCAGAGCTCCAGCAGGGGGGCGGCGGCGGGATCGAGGGAGGCCATCTGCAGCAGTTCCTGCTCGCAGGCCGCCAGGTGATCAAGGGCGGCGGGGGCGGCCTCAGCCCCCTCCAGCAGGCGGCCGAGCAGGGTGGCCACGCCCTCCTGGAGGCGCACCCCATGGACCAACCGGTCCTGCTCCGCCTGCAGCCGCTGACGCTCCTCGGGGTCGGTGAGGCCGGCGGCCTCCAGATCCTCCAGCAGCTGCTCCTCCTGGCGCCGCTGCCGCTCCAGCAGCTCCCGTTCGGCCTCCGCAGCGCGCAAGGCCCTCTCCGCCTCCCGCCAGGTCCGGAAGGCCGAACGGGCGGCCTCCAGGTCGCTGAGCGCCGCCTCCCCGGCGAAACGGTCCAGCCAGCGCCGCTGCTGTCCCGGCCTGGCCAGCTGCTGGGTCTGGCCCTGGACCGTGAGATCGAGCAGCAGCGGACGCAGCTCCAGCACCTGGGCGCGGCTGATGGCCACGCCGCTGAGGCGGTGGCGACTGCTGAGCCGCTCCTGCTGCAGCCGCCAGTCGCGGCTGAGCACCAGCTCGTCCTCGTCGACCTCCAGCTCCTGGACCGCCAGCCAGTCGCGAAGGGGAGGCGTGAGCGTGAAACTGGCCTCGATGCGGCCGCGGTCGGTGCCGCGCCGGAGAAGCCGAGCCCCCTGGCTTCCCTGGGCGCCACCGAGCAGGGCATCGAGGGCATCCAGCAGGATTGACTTGCCGGCGCCGGTCTCGCCGGTGAGCACGGTGAACCCCGGCTCGAAATCGAGGTCAAGCCGCTCGATCAGGGCAATGTTCTCGAGGCGCAGACCCGTGAGCACGGCAGCCGCCGGAGGGTGTGCCGACCGTAGCGACGGGCGGCGACTTTCCCAAGGGGCGGGGGAGAAACCTCGCCAGTGCCGCTGACCCTGGGGAAGGGCGACAGAATCGCCATCCACCCGCGCCCACCCGGGTTGCTGCCGCACGATGCCCACCTCCGTCACCGACTCTGCCCTGGCCACCATGCGGGCCGCCGTGTTCGGCGCGGATCCGACAGCGCCGCCGCCCCTTGACCCCACCCTGCAGGCGCCCAACGGGGCAAGCGCCCCGGCAACCCCTTCCCCCGGCGGTCACACCGAGGAACTGGGCGACTTTCTGGAGGCGGCGGGCTTGATGTCCTACGACCCGGCGGCGATCACCCGCATCTACGCCGGTCACCCGGACCGGCTGCTCCGGCGCCTGTGGCAGACCCTGGTGCCGATCGGCCTCTACCTGCTGGGTGTGGCGACGGATCGCTTCAGCGGCGCCCTGGCTAACCCGGATCGGGCCCGCGCCCGCGCCCGCGAATGCGCCGAGCTGCTGGCGGCCCTCGGCCCCGCCTTCATCAAGGCCGGCCAGGCGCTCTCCACCCGGCCCGACATCGTGCCGCCGGTGCTGCTCGATGAGCTGGCCCAGCTGCAGGACCAGCTGCCGGGCTTCGACAGTCGCCTGGCCATGGCCTGCATCGAGGAGGACCTGGGACAGCCGATCGAGGCCATCTATGCCCAGCTGGACCGTGAGCCGATCTCCGCCGCCTCCCTGGGGCAGGTGCACAGGGGGGTGCTGCGGGGCGGCCAGCGGGTGGCGGTGAAGGTGCAGCGCCCGGGACTGCGGGAGCAGATCACCCTTGACCTGTACATCGTGCGCAACATCGCCGCCTGGCTGAACCAGCATGTGCGCCTGATCCGCTCCGACCTGGTGGCGCTGATCGATGAACTGGGAAAAAGGGTATTCGAAGAAATGGATTACATAAATGAGGGTGCCAACGCCGACAAGTTTCGACGTCTGCATGCCCACAATTCACGCATTGCTGTTCCCGAGATTCACTGGCAGGCCACAAGCCGACGCGTGCTCACAATGGAATGGATTGACGGCACCAAGCTCACCAATCTGGAGGCGGTCCGTGCGATTGGCATCGATCCTGACGACATGGTGAATGTGGGGGTGAACTGCAGTCTGCAGCAGTTGCTGGAGCATGGTTTTTTCCACGCCGACCCCCACCCAGGCAACCTTCTTGCGCTCGCCGATGGCCGTCTTGCCTACCTCGATTTCGGCATGATGAGCGAAGTCAGCCGCGAGGCCAGAACCGGATTGATCCAGGCGGTCGTCCACCTTGTCAACCGTGACTTTGCTTCGCTCTCCAAGGACTTCGTTTCGCTCGGCTTTCTGAGCGAGGAGGTGGATCTCGAGCCGATCGTTCCAGCTTTCGAGGGGGTTTTCGGCCAGGCCCTGGAAATGGGGGTCAGCCGGATGGACTTCAAGGCGGTGACCGACGATCTCAGCGGGGTGATGTATCGCTTCCCCTTCCGGGTTCCTCCCTACTACGCGCTGATCATCCGCTCGCTGGTGACGCTGGAAGGAATCGCCCTCAGCGTCGATCCCAACTTCAAGATCCTCGGGGCCGCCTACCCCTACTTCGCCCGCCGGCTCATGGAAGACCCGGATCCGGAGCTTCGTCGCAGCCTGCGGGAGATGCTGTTCGACGGCGACGAGTTCCGTTGGCAGCGGCTGGAGAACCTGGTGGCCAGCGCCTCCCTGCAGGAGCAACTGGATCTGGAGGGCCTGCTCGACCAGGTGCTGGATTTCCTCTTCTCCCCCACCGGCGGGATGCTGCGCCAGCAGCTGGTGGAGGCGGTGGTGGCCCGGATGGATGACCTGGCCTGGCGCACCACGCTGCGGCTGGGCCGCCGGCTGCCCCGACCCCTTCTGCCCCCGGGCCTGCGCCAGCGCAGTGAGCCCGAGGCCTTGGTGGTGGGGGTAGGCCCCCTGCTCGACCTGGAGCCGATCCGCCAACTGGTGGGAATCCTGGCCGACCTGCCGGGCTTTGAACCGCAGCTGCTGCTGCGCCGGCTGCCCCGGGTCCTGCGGGAACCCGACCTGCGCCGGATGGGCCTGGATGTGGCGCGGGGCCTGGCGGAACGGGGCGTGGTGCGGCTGGTTCGCGACGTGCTGGTGCCCTCAACCCTTCGCCCCTTTGCCTAGATTGAACGATCCCCTTCTGATCGGCCAACCCCGGTGACCTCCCTGCGCACACGGCAACGTTTCCTGGCAGCGGCCCTGGGGCTGGGCCTGGTCGCCAGTTCCCCGGTGGCTCTGGCGGCGGAAAACATCGTGTTCGTGAGCGGGGCTTTCCGGCGCTCGATTCCGGTGGCGGATCTGGAGCACCTGGCCGCCACCGGACAGGCCCGGGGACTGCTGGGGGATGTGATGCGCTTCAGCGGGCAGAATCCAACCGAGGCGGGCAAGCTGCTGAAGGCAACCTTGAGCCTGCCGGTGGTCACCGTGAGCCGCCTGCTGAACACCAGCATCGGCGAGCGCATTCTCGAGCGCCTGAGCAGCATCGTCTTCCCGCTGAACGCCCGCCAGGTGGCCCTGCCGGCCCTGCGCTCCGCCGTGGTGCTGGGAATCGCCGACAACGGGGGCTCCCTTTCGGCCCTTTCGTTCCTGCGGTCCTACCCGAGCCAGGAGCTGGCGGTGAGCCTGCCCGCCCTGCTGGCGCTGATGCAGAAGGCAAGCTCCGTCGCGGATCTGGTGCGCTTCTTCTCCGAGTCCCCCCTCGACCTGAGCAGCCGCGAACAGGGCGGTGATCACAAACCGGCCCCCCCGCCGAAGGACGACACAGCGCCTCCGAAGGACACGGGCCGCGACGCGCCCTGAGCCAGTCAAGGCGTACATTCTTCCTTACGCGTCCCTGCCTGCCTTCCCGTGCTCCAAGTCCTGCGGCGTCTCGGGGGCCCGCGAGCCACGATGCAGGATTGGCCGGGCCTGATCGAGGCCTACCGCTCCTGGCTGCCGGTGACGGCAGCAACCCCCGTGATCACCCTGCGGGAGGGAGCCACCCCGCTGATTCCCGCCCCGGTGATCGCTGAACGCGTCGGCCGCGGTGTGAAGGTCTTCCTCAAGTACGACGGCCTCAACCCCACCGGCTCCTTCAAGGATCGGGGCATGACGATGGCGATCAGCAAGGCCCGGGAGGAAGGCTCCGAGGCGGTGATTTGCGCCAGCACCGGCAACACCTCCGCCGCGGCCGCGGCCTACGCGCGGCGGGGTGGCATGCGCGCCTTCGTGCTGATCCCCGATGGTTATGTCGCCCAGGGCAAGCTGGCCCAGGCCTTGCTCTACGGCGCCGAAGTGCTCGCCGTGAAGGGCAACTTCGACCGGGCCCTGGCGATCGTGCGGGAGGTGGCGGATCGCTATCCCGTCACGCTCGTCAATTCCCTCAACCCCTACCGGC
>JBIIND010000037.1:0-9668 GCA_044337665.1 Cyanobium sp. | reverse complement strand
CCGACCTGATCCCAGGGAAGGGAGTAACCGGTAACCCCGAACGAAACTGTGATCACTGCCATGACGACTCCAACCACCCAGGTGAGCTCACGGGGACGCTTGAAGCCCCCCGTGAGGTACACGCGGAAGACGTGCAGGATCAGCATCAGAACCATCATGCTGGCGCTCCAGCGGTGCACCGATCGAATCAACCAGCCGAAGCTGACATCAGTCATCAGGTACTGAACCGAGGCGTAGGCCTCCACCACAGTGGGCTTGTAGTAGAAGGTCATCGCAAATCCAGTGGCGAACTGGATCAGAAAGCAAACCAGGGTGATCCCGCCGAGGCAGTAAAAAATGTTGACATGGGGCGGGACGTACTTCGCCGAGATGTCGTCGGCGATCGCCTGGATCTCAAGACGTTCATTGAACCAGTCGTAGACGGGGTTCGGTTTGGCGTCGGGAGCGGCCGGGGAGGAGTTCGCCATGCAACGGGCGTCTTGGGTTGCGAGAGTCTACCGACCGTCCCCACCCCCCCGTGAGCGAACCGCCTGTCGGCGCCAGAGGCCCTCAACCCTTTGAAACAGCCCCGGCCCGTGGCCAGGGCCGCTTCGCCCCCTGGCATCTCCTCCTGGGGGCCCTGCTGCTGCTCAGCCTCCACACCCCCCTGCCAGCCCCGTGGAAGGGGTTCGGGGCGGTGGGTCCGGCCCTGGCCCTCAGCGATGCCCAGCAGCAGGTGGTGGAAGCCTGGCGGCTGGTGAACCAGAGTTACGTCGATCCCGGGAGGCTTGCGGAGATCGACTGGAAGCGGGTGCGCCAGAAGACCCTGGAGCGGCCGATCGTCACCTCCGTGCAGGCCTGGGAAGCGATCGAGTCGATGCTGGCACCGATCGGCGACCCCTACACCCGCATGCTGCGCCCGGCGGAATTCGCCGGACTGCAGTCGAACACCCGCGGCCGGGTGAGCGGGGTGGGCCTCCAGCTGGCCCTGCGGGAGGGGGAGCGGGGAACAGGCCAGCACCTTGTGGTGATCGCGCCCCTGGACGGATCCCCGGCTGCCGCGGCCGGGATCGGCTCGGGCAGCGAGCTGCTCGCGGTGGACGGCACGGCCGTGTCCGAACTGGGCCTGGAGGGCACCGCCGCCCGGCTGCGGGGAGTGCCGGGCAGTGAGGTTCTCCTGCGCCTGCGCACGCCCGGGGGGCGGGAACGGGAGCTGCCGCTGCAGCGGCGCGATGTGGACCTGCGGCCGGTGCGAACGGCGCGGGTACGGATCGACGGCCGGAAGCTCGGCATCCTGCGCATCACCCAATTCAGCGAGCCCGTACCGGCTCAGGTGCAGGAAGCGCTGCAGGAGTTCCGCCAGGAGGGGGTGGAGGGTGTGCTGCTGGATCTGCGCAACAACTCCGGGGGGCTCGTCAGTGCAGGGCTGGCTGTGGCCAACGGGCTTCTGGACGGCGAGCCGATTGTCGAGACCCGCGATCGGGGCGGCATCGCCTCCCGCCAGCTGGCCGGAGCGGGAAGCCTCTGGGATGGTCCCCTGCTGACCCTGGTGAACGGGGGCACCGCCAGCGCCAGCGAGATACTGGCCGGAGCCCTTCAGGATGCCGGGCGCTCCGATCTGGTGGGCAGTCGCACCTTCGGCAAGGGGCTGATCCAGACCCTGATCCCGCTCGGGGATGGAAGCGGACTGGCGGTGACCGTGGCCCGCTACCTCACGCCCAGTGGCCGCGACATCCAGGCCGTGGGCATTGAACCCGACCGGAGCCTGGTGGGGGAGGAGCCGCTCAACCCAGGCGGCAGCGACGATGGCTGGTTGGAGCAGGCGGAAGGGGAACTGGCGGGGCTGGTCCGCGCCGGATCGGCCCGATGAGCCACCGCACCTACCACGATCCCCTGCATGGGGCGATCCGCCTCGACCGGGCCGATCCGGCAGAGGCGATGGCGATCGATCTGATCGACACCGCGCCCTTTCAGCGCCTGCGGCGCATCCGGCAGCTGGGCACGGCCTTCCTAACCTTCCAGGGGGCGGAATCGAGTCGTTTCACCCACTCCCTTGGGGTGCTGCACCTGGCCCGTCTGGCACTGCGCCAACTGGAAAGGCTGGAACCCTCCCTGGCGTCCCAGCGCCGGGTGCTCTACGCCGCGGCTCTGCTGCATGACGTGGGCCACGGTCCGTTCAGCCATTCCGGCGAGGAGATGTATGGAATGCGCCACGAACCCTGGTCGGGGCGCCTGATTCGGGAGCATCCGGAATTGCGCGGTCCACTGGACGCCCAGCAGCCGGGGCTGGCCGACGAGGTGGCCGATCTGCTCGAGCACGGACGCCATCCGGTGGGGGCGGTGAAGGCCCTGGTGAGCAGCCAGCTGGATTGCGACCGGCTCGACTACCTGCTGCGGGACAGCCACAGCACGGGCACCAATTACGGCCAGCTCGACCTGGAGCGGATCCTGGCCGCTCTCACCCTGGCGCCGGATGGCTCCCTCGCCCTGCACCCCAAGGGGCTGATGGCCGTCGAGCACTACCTGGTGGTGCGCCAGCTGATGTACCGCACGGTCTACAACCACCGCCTCAACGTGGTGAGCACCTGGCTGCTGCGGCAGGCGGTCAACGTGGCCCGCCGCCTCGGCCCGCCGCTGGTGTGGGCGGACGCCGTGATGGCGAGCTGGCTGTGGCAGCCTGACGGCCTGGACATTGCCACGTTTCTCGCCAACGACGATCTCCGCAGCGGCTATCACCTGCTGCGCTGGCGGGAGGAGGGGCCGGCGGAACTGGCGGATCCCTGCCGCCGCCTGCTGGATCGGCGCCTGCTGCGGGCCGCGGACGTGAGTGAGCTCGCCCCCTCCCGACGGCTGGAACTGCTGGCTGAGGCCCAACGGCTCGCCGAAGCGGCGGGAGTGGCCCCCGAGGGCTGTTGCGGGCTGCAGCAGCGCCAGAGCCTTGGGTACGACCCGTACCGGGGCGGCCTGCGGCTCTGGGACGGGCAGCGCCTCCAGGCCCTGGAGAGGCGTTCCTCCCTGGTGCGCAGCCTCACCAGCCCCCAGGAGATCGCCTGGTTGATCCACCCCCCCGAGGCCAGCGCGGCGCTGGGCCGCCTTCTGGCGGAATGGCTGCCCCTGGCCGGTGCCCCCGGCAAGGACGCCTAGGTTCAGCGGCGACCTCCGCTCCCCCTCCCCCACCGATGGCCGCCGCCCTGATTCCGGCCCCGGATCCACGCCTGCCCCATGTGCTGCGCCTACCCCCGGCGCGGGCCGCCGCAACCCTGGCGGAAGAGCTGCGCCAGGGGCTCGGGGCCTGGGAAGCGGCGGGGGAACCGAGGGGGGACCTGACACTCCTTGCCCAGGATTGGAGGCTCTCCCTGCCGGAGCTGCGGGCCGCCCAGGGGTTGCTGGAATGCCGGGGCCTGGTGCTGAGGCAGGTGTGCAGCGACCTGCCGGAAACCCTGGTGGCCGCCGCTGCCCTGGGGATGATCGCCGAGGCAGCCGCCGACTCGGTGCCTGCCGCAGAAACCGGGCCGGCGGCTGAGAGGGGGGGCGGACAGATGCTTCAGGTTCACCGCGGCACCCTGCGCTCCGGAGAACATCTACAGAGCGAGGGGTCGGTGTTGCTGCTCGGGGATCTCAACCCAGGAGCCCGGATCAGCGCCGTCGGGGACATTTTGGTCTGGGGACGGCTGCGGGGCGTCGCCCACGCGGGATGCCTCGGCGACGGGGACGCCCGCATCGTGGCGCTGCAGCTTCGCCCGCTGCAACTCCGCATCGCCGGGGCTGTGGCCCGCGGTCCGGAGGATCGGCCAGCCCCGGGGCTGGCGGAACAGGCCCAGCTGGTGGATGGGGAGATCCGCATCGATCCGGCCGAGCCGATCTGCCCGCCCCTGAACCGGCACCGGCGGGAGGGGTACTCCCACCGGCCTTAACCTTTCCTGACGCCCTGGGGTTCCGTGACGTCCGCAACCGCTCGCACCATCCTCATCTGTTCCGGCAAGGGGGGGGTCGGCAAGACCACCCTCACCGCCAACCTGGGCATCGCCCTGGCCCGCCTGGGACACACGGTGGCGGTGCTCGATGCCGATTTCGGCCTGCGCAACCTCGATCTGCTCCTGGGTCTGGAAAACCGCATCGTCTACACCGCCCAGGAGGTGCTGGCCGAGAGCTGCCGGTTGGAGCAGGCGCTGGTACGCCACAAACAGGAACCCAATCTCTCGTTGCTGCCGGCGGGCAACCCCCGCATGCTCGAGTGGCTCACCCCGGAAGACATGCAAAAGATCGCCAGCCAGCTGTCGGAGCGATTCGACTACGTGCTGATCGACGCGCCTGCCGGGGTTGAGCAAGGGTTCCGCAACGCCGCCGCCGCGGCCCGCGAGGCCATCGTGGTGACGAACCCGGAGGTGTCAGCCGTGCGGGATGCGGATCGGGTGATCGGCCTGCTCCACAGCATGGAGATCGCCCCGGTGCAGCTCATCCTCAACCGGGTGCGGCCGCAGATGATGGCCAACCAGGAAATGCTCTCGGTGGACGAGATCACCGAGATGCTCGCCCTCCCCTTGCTGGGGCTGGTGGTGGAGGACCAGCAGGTGATCGTCTCCACCAACCGGGGCGAACCACTCACCCTGGGCGACGGTTCCTCCCCGGCGGCCCGCGGCTACCACAACATCGCCCGGCGCCTCGACGGGGAGAACGTGCCGCTGCTGGATCCCAGCAAGGAACGCCGCGGGCTGCGGGCCCGGCTGATGAACAAGCTGCGCAAGACCACCGGACTGTTCTGAGGCGATGACCCTGATCGACTTCCTCAATCGCCTTCTCGGGAAGGAGAAGCCCAGTGCCACCCTGGCGCGCGAGCGCCTGCAACTGGTGCTCGCCCACGACCGCAGCGATCTGAACCCCGAGCTGCTGGAGCAGATGCGCCGCGAGATCCTCGAGGTGGTGCAGCGCTACGTGGAAATCGACATCGAGGCCTGCGATGTCAGCCTGGAAACCGAGGATCGGGTGACCGCGCTGCTGGCCAACCTGCCGATCCGCCGGGCGCGGCCCGTGCCCCTGCCCCGCGCGGACGCTGCAAGCCCTGGACCCGACGGCACGGAAGCGGATCCCGATCAGGGGGGCCGCAGCCAGGAGGGGGAAGAAACCGACGGCGCCGAGGATGACAACTCCGGGGAATGCTGAAGCCGCCAGTCCACCGTCCCTCCATGGCCACGCGGATCACCAGGGCCGAAGAGCGGGTTCTCCGCGCACTCTGCTGCGGCAGCAGCAACCGATCCATCGCCACAAGCCTCGTCCTCAGCCCTCGCACGGTGGAGGGTCACATCTCCAACCTGCTGGAGAAGACAGGCTGCCGCAGCAGGACCCAACTGGTGCTGTGGGCCCAGCGCCACCAGAGGACTCCTGTAGGCTCACCTCCACAGCCGGCTTAGCTCAGCGGTAGAGCAGCGCTTTTGTAAAGCGAAGGTCATCGGTTCAAATCCGTTAGCCGGCTTACCGATGGGCCACGGCCGTTCGCATCTACCCCGCGTCAGGGGCAGCCAGGACTCCGCCACGACGACACCCGCAGAGCCGTGACCGAAGCGCAGGGTTTGGATTTCTTCAGCATGAGCGACCGCGGCAAGGCCCGCTTCATCCTTCTGGCGGTGTCCCAGGGACAGTCCTTCCAGCTCACCACCCGAAATCCCGAGGGAGGCCACGATGCCGTCACCTGCGACACCGAGCACTGCCAGCGGATGGACCAGCTGTTCCACGAGGTGATCTGCCCGGCCTGGGAACTGGACAAGGAGCCCTACCTGTCGGTGAGGGACAGCGGCATCGGGCCCAGTGGAGCGCTTCCGAACCTGCTGTTCTTCTCCGACCGGGACGGCCAGGTTCAGTACCCGGGCGACGATGGCGAATGGGGCTGCATCCACATCGCCGAGCAGCCCCTGATGCCGGCCTTCTGCCATTCGCTCCTGGGCACCAGCCAGGGGGAGGGCATCCTGATGGGGGAGCTCTGTTTCGGTCTGGAGGAGGGCACCACCTGGGCCGTGTTCCGCGACGCGGACGGTGGGCTGTGCGGCACGCCGATCACCAGCCAGGGCTGCTTCCGCGATGTGGTGACGGATCTGCGGCAGAATCTCGCCGCCGATGACGGGGGGGAGCCGGGCGAGCCCCCGCCCTGAGGAACCCGGCTCGCGAATCGGGGGCCCAGGGGACAAGGACGGGTTTCCCCTCCTGGCGAACCTGACACCGGTCCCAGAGTGGAAGCCAGCTACGGGGACGGATGCCAATGGAACCGCGACAGAAGGAAATGCCAGGGGAACGGATCGGAGGGTCGGAGCGGCAGGGTTGGCGCTCCCGCCTGGGCCAGTTGCTCTGCCGTTGGGGCAAGGTTCTGGATCCCAGAGCGGAACCCGTCCCACTCCCCCCATCAACGCTGCCCCCGCCTCGGCCACCCAACTCCCAGTTGGCCTCCCCGGCCGCCGCCGCCAGACGGCTCCCGGGCGTGCGCAAACCCCTGTCCGTGGAGCAGGCGGTGCGGGGGCGCGACCTCACCGTGCTGCGGCGGGAGGCGGCCGATGCCCTGGCCGCTCTCGGGGCGGCCCATGCCCTGGTGGCATCCGCGCGATTCACCCAGCTCCAGGAGCTGCGCCAGGAGGCGGAGCGGAAGAGCGAGTTGTCGGAAGAAGACCTGGCCACCCTGGCGGCGGACTATCTGGGGTGGCAGAGCGACCAGGTGCGCCTCTTCGATGCCCTCTCGATGGTGCTGTCGATGCGGGTGCCTCCAGCTCCGGCCCTGGATCTGATCGATCCGGCGGTGCGGGAGGCCGCCCAGGCCCATCTGGCATCCCTGACGGTGGAGTACCAGCGCCGCCTGCTCGATCACCAGTTCGGCAGCGAAGCGGCCGCGGCGGAAGGAAACGGCTGAGGCAGGATGGGGGCGGAGCGGTCCCTGTCCCAGCCTGGGCGATGGCGTTCCCCACCTTGGAGAGTTTCGAAGCCTGGGACTGTTCCGCTCCCCGTAGCCGACCGATCGGGGACCACGCCGTGCCGCGGATCTCCGACCACCTCGCCGGTCGGCGTATCGCGCTCCTGGTGAGCGGCAGTGTGGCCGCCCTGCGAACCCCCGACCTGGCCAGGGCCCTGCGGCGCCGGGGCGCGGAGGTCACGGCCTTCTGCAGCGAGGACGCGTTGCTTTATGTGGGCCGACAGGCCCTGGAGTGGGCGACCTGTCGCCCCGTGGTGTGCCGGCTGAGCTGGCGCGCGGAACACCTCAGCGACGCCCATCCCTTCGACGCCTGGCTGCTGGCTCCCGCCACGTACAACACCATCGGCAAGCTGGCCGCGGGAATCGCCGACACCGTGGTGACCGCTGCGATGGCCTCCGCCCTCGGTCGTCTGCAGCGGGGCTGCACGGCGGTGTTGCTCGCCCCCACCCTGCACGGCTCCCTGCATAACGCAGTGCTGGAGCGCAACTGCCAGCAGCTGTCTGACCTTGGGGTGCGGCTTGTGCCGCCGCGGGATGCCTATGGGAAGCACAACCTCCCCTCGCCGGAGGTGCTGGTGGCGGCGGTCTGCCGGGCGCTGAGCTCCAGTCCCCTGCTCGGACGACGGCTGCTCGTGACCGGTGGGCCAACGCCGGTGGCGATCGATGGGGTGCGTCGGATCGTGAACCGCTTCACCGGCCGACTGGCTGCGGCCATCGCTGAGGAGTTGCTGCTTCGCGGCGCCGAGGTGAGGTTGCTGCTCGGGGTGGGAAGTCAGCCGCCCCCGGAATGGCTTCCGTTCTCCCCCGTGGACAGCTATGACGACTATCGGCACACCGTGTTGGCCACGGTGCAGAACGGGCTTGACGCCGGCGTGTTCTCCGCTGGTGTGGCCGACTATCGCCCGAGCCATCCCTATCCCGGCAAGATCAGCAGCGGCCAACGGCATCTGCCGCTGGTGCTGGAACCCACCGCCAAGGTGATCGACCAGGTGCGGGAGAGCGACCCCACCCTGCCGGTTGTGAGCTTCAAGTACCTGGAGGGAGCGAGCATTGAGGAGCTGCTGGCGGTGGCGCGCAGGCGACTGGAGCGCTCCACCCTTGTGGTGGCCAACAGGGGGGAGGAGGTGCAGGGCAGCGAGCAGGTCGCCTGGCTGGTGAGCCGCGATGGGGAGCAGCGCGTGGAGGGCAAGGCCGCCATCGCCGCGGCCATTGCCGATCACCTGGAGAAGCTGCCCCCACGCCTCGACTTGCCCCCCAGCGCTGGGGCCGACCTCCGTCAGAACGGGTAGGAACGGCTCAGGCCGAACGCCGCGGCCCAGCGAACAGCCAGAGGGCGAAGGCCAGAGCGGCCCAACCCAACCACGAGAGCGTGAGCACGGGCGTGAGGAGGTGCACGAACGGCTCGATCAGCCAGTGATGGAGCACGAGGATGCTCGTCACGAGCAGGATCAGGCCAACCATCCCGGCCCCCCACTTCCCGCCGAGATCGGGGCACCGGCCCGCAGCACCTGCCAGCCCCCTCCGGCCTCCACCCCCGTCTCCCCGCCCCTGGGCGGCTCCCAGGCCAGAACGGTGCTGGCCTGGCCCGATCCAGGGGGCCAGGGCAGCGGACCGAGGCAGGGCAGCTCGGGGAACAACCGCCCGGCCTCAGCGGCGTCCCGGGCGGGGGGCTCGCCCGAGCGGTTGGCGCTGGTGGTGGCCAACGGACCGGTGCGGCGCAGCAGCTCCCGGGCCCGTTCGCAGGCCGGCACCCGCACTCCGAGGCTGGCGCCCCCGGGGTGAAGGGCTTCGGCGAGCGCGCCGTGGAACGGGAGCACCAGGGTGAGGGCGCCGGGCCAGCCGCTGCGGGCCTGATCGAGCCAGCTCCGATGCCAGGGCTGGGCGAGGGCCTCCTCCAGCTGGGCGAGGTCGGCGCCCATCAGGATCAAGGGCTTGTGGGCAGGCCGGGCCTTGAGGCGCCACAGCAGCACGGCCGCCTCCGGCCGGCAGGCCAGGGCCGGCAGGGTGTCGGTGGGGAAAACGGCCGCTCCCCCAGCTTGCAGGTGGGCGGCCAGCTCAGCGCTGGCGAGGACCCAGGGGCCGGCAGGTTCGCTCACCGGCGCCGCTCCGGGCGCCGGGCTGAGGCAAAACGCAGCACCCCCTCCAGGTCGCGATGGGCCTGCGGGTTCTCCAGACCAGCCTCCCGCAACAACTCCTGCACCGCTGCACTCTGGTCGTGATGGTGCTCCAGGAGCAACATCCCCCCGGGAGCGAGGGCCAGGCTGGCCCCCGCCACGACGCGACGGATCGCCTCAAGGCCATCGGCTCCACCATCGAGGGCGAGGGTGGGTTCGTGATCCCGCACCACAGACTCGAGATGGCCCAGCTCGTGGGAGGGAATGTACGGGGGATTGGCCACCACCAGCTCCAGGCGGCCCCACCAGGGCTCCAGCGCCTGCCACCAATCCCCGCAGCGGAGCTCCACCCGGCCCTCGACCCCATGGCGGGCGAGGTTGATGGCGGCCTGGTGCAGGGCGTTTTCACTCAGGTCGACCGCCAAGCCCAAGGCTCCGGGAAGGGCGCGGGCCAGGGCGACCGCCAGGCATCCCGAGCCGGTGCCGAGATCGGCCCAGAAGGAGGGAGGGGGCAGGCCATCGCGGCCCTTCCATGCCAGATCGACCAGCAATTCGGTCTCCTGGCGGGGAATCAGCACCCCGGGGCCGACCGCCAGCTCCAGATCCCGCCAGGGGCAGACCCCCAC
>JBIIND010000378.1:0-2501 GCA_044337665.1 Cyanobium sp. | reverse complement strand
CGCCGATATCCAGGCCCCCGACCTGGAGACCCGCATGGCGATCCTGCACAAGAAGGCGGAGAGCGAGCAGATGGCGCTGCCGCGGGAGCTGATCCACTACATCGCCGGCCGCTTCACCTCCAACATTCGCGAGCTCGAAGGGGCGCTCACCCGCGCGGTGGCCTTCGCCTCGATCACCGGGCTGCCGATGACCGTCGAGTCGGTGGCGCCGATGCTCGATCCGATCGGCAATGATGTGGAGGTCACCCCGGACCAGGTGCTTGAGAAAGTGGCGGAGGTGTTCGTGGTGCGGATCGAGGACATGCTCAGCCCGAGCCGCAAACGGGCGGTCAGCCAGGCGCGCCAGGTGGGCATGTTTCTGATGCGCCAGAACACCGCCCTTTCCCTGCCACGCATCGGCGAGGCGTTCGGCGGCAAGGATCACTCCACCGTCATGTACGCGGTGGAGCAGGTGGAGAAGAAACTCAGCAACGACCCCGCCCTGGCCCGGCGGGTTCAGCAGGTGCGCGATCTGCTCCAGATCGATTCGCGCAAGCGCCGCTGATCACCCCGCCAGGGCTCAGAGCAGCGGCGCCGCCGGATCCTTCCCCTCCACCTCGCCCTGGAAGACGCGGCTGGCGGTGATGTCCTCCGCTTCGATCGTCATCAGGTCATGGCGGGTGAGGGCGGTGCCCATGCCATTGAACAGGCGGTTGGCCTGACGCATGCGGGCCCGGTCGATGGCATTGCGGATCGAGCGGGCATTGGCGAAGAAGGGCAGCCGCATGCGGCGCTGGATGTACTCGGTGAACACATGCCGCGCCGTGTCGCTGAAGCGGTAGTTCTTCGCCGCCAGGATCAGCTGGGCGATCGCCAGCAGGTCCGGGACGCTGTAATCCGGAAAGTCGATGTGGTTGGCCACCCGCGAGGAGAGGCCGGGGTTGCTCTGGTAAAAAACGTCCATACGATCTTTATAGCCCGCGAAGATCACCACCAGGTCATCGCGGTTGTTCTCCATCACCTGCAACAGGATTTCAATCGCTTCGGCGCCGTAATCCCGTTCGTTCTCGGGGCGGTAAAGGTAGTAGGCCTCATCGATGAACAACACACCGCCCATCGCTCTTTTCAGCATCTCGCGCGTCTTTGGCGCCGTGTGGCCGATGTACTGGCCCACCAGATCGTCGCGGGTGGCCGTCACCACATGGCCCTTGCGCAGATAACCCAGGCCGTGCAGGATCTGGGACATCCGCTCCGCCACCGTGGTCTTGCCCGTGCCCGGTGGACCGGTGAACGACATGTGCAACCCCGGGGGAGCGGTGTCGATCCCCAGCTGCTGACGCGCCTTGTTCACCACGAGCAGGGCGGCGATCTCGCGGATGCGGGCCTTCACCGGCCGCAGGCCGACCAGTTCGCGGTCGAGCTGGGCGAGCAGCGCTTCGATGCCCGCCCCCTCATGGGCGGCGCGCAGGTCGATGGTGGCCTCCGGCGGCCCCCCGGGGCTGGGGCTGGGGCTGGGGCTGGGCTCAGAGGAGGTCATCGATCGCCGCGGCGAAGCCATGCTCCCCATCCCCCAAGGCACTGTCTTCCCCATCGGGACGCACGGTGATGTTCACGTAGGTGCGGCCGAAGCTGATGTCGGGGTAACGGCTGTGGTCCTGGGAAAGGCTCTCGAGCCGCTCCAGGAAGGTGCGGGTGGTCTCGTAGTCGGCGAACTCGATGCGACGCTCCAGGCGTTCCGGGCGGCTGCGCAGGGTCCAGGGCTGGTCCATGGGATCGACCTTACGCCCGGGGCTGTTTGGCGGCGGCCAGGCAGTCGGTGCGGGCCAGGCAGAGGCGCGCCGCCCAGGCGTCGGCGTGGGCGCGGTTCGCGGCCGCGGCGGCGGGGCTGGGATCGTCCAGGGGATGGGGGAAGGTGCCGGCGATGGCGGCGTTGGTGACACAGAACATCGACTTCTGGAAACTCATGCAGATCTTCACCCGCACGTCCCCCTCCCCCCGGGTGGTGTGGCGATAGAGCTCGTGCAGCCGCTCCGGCAGGTGGCGGAACATGTCCTGCATCAGCAGGCTGGGGGGGATGCCGGCGCCCATGGTGGGCAGGGGATCGGCGTAGAGGGCCCCGTAGCGGAACTGGCTCTGGTCGGGGGAGATCTGCTGGGCCTGGGCGTTGAACGAGACGGTGCCGAGGAACGGCGTGCCGCGCAGGAACACCGCCTCCACGTAGGGAACGGCCACATCCACCAGAAAGGTGAGGCCCGCCTCCGGTGGCAGCACCCAGAAGCGCTCGCCGGCGAGGCTGACGGCGTAGGTGATCGGCAGGGCGGCGGCCGCCACCAGGCCCGCCTCGATGAAGTCGACCACGGCGGCGATGGAGGTGACCTCCCCGTCCGCCTCGGCCCGGGCCAGATCGATGAACAGGTCGCTCATCACCCGCCAGAACTGGCCGAGGGCATGGGTGGTGGCGGCGGTGCGGATCAGCTCCGGCAGGAAGCCGCGGAAGAGTGGATGCAGCAGGGCGAGCAGGG
>JBIIND010000403.1:0-2512 GCA_044337665.1 Cyanobium sp. | reverse complement strand
TGATCGGCATCGTGCCCGGCACGATCCTGTTTTGTGGGCTGGGGGCCCTGGCTGGTGATGTGGCCCGCTTCGGCGAGGTGCTCTCCGGCCAGGCCGATCCCGCCACCTGGGCCCTGCGCATCGTGGGGCTGCTGGCCACGGTGCTGGTGGTGTGGCTGGTGGGCCGGGCGGCGCGGCGGGCGCTTCAGGAGCCGCCGGGCGGTGGGGGTGGCAAGCCCTGAGCGGAAGCTGTTCCTTCCGGCTGTGGCTTCCCCCAGTCGCGCAGGGCGGCAACCAGCACGAACCACGCCAGCCGCAGCCGGGCCGGCAGCCCGGGCCGCTGGACCAGGTCCAGGTACTTCGCCCGGCCGCAGTCGGTCTTGATCCAGCGGAAGGCTGCGGGGGCGGCCATGGCGTGCGCTGCAGGGGGAGGGATGGGCGCAGTCTGCTGGGCCCGGCCGCTCTCGATAGGTTTGCGACTGGTGATGTTGGCTGCGGCCATGACCCTGGAATCAGCCCTCCCCATTCCCTCACCGCTGAGCATGTGCTGGCCGGGCTGGCCAGTGACCCCCCAGTGGAGCCTGGAGGCGGCGGAGGCGGCCCGCCGACTCTGCACCGCGGCTGGAATGAGCTGCCCGCGCTGCCTGGCCTGGTTGAAGCTGCTGGTGGCGGGTCCGATCAAGGCCCTGCTCGGCCGCTCGACCCACGCACTGGTGAACTGGACGGTGACGGTGATCATTGCCGTGATCGGCCCCATCCAGGATTCGGGGGCCGAGGGAGCGAGCGCCGCCCCTGCCCCCTCGGTGTGCACAGCAACCACCGTGGTGCGCGCTGGCCTGACTTGGCTGGCCAACCAGCTTGACCCAAGGCCTGAGGTGGTGAGACAGAATGCTGCAGAATCAAGAGCTATTGATCAGGATCTTTAGGAAGGCATTGGTATCACGTTATGGGCAGAGACGTTACAAGTTGCATCGCAATTGACCTGTGCTGTTGCAATTGCTAAGCGAGGATGAGCAATCGCATGAATATAAGATTAACCTGTCCGCCATGCTTGTCACAATACAAGCAGAGCTCGATCCAAGTCATTGATCGGGCGACTCTGAAGCTTCAACAGTCTAAAGATGTGTTTCGCTGCGATGAACTGGCTGATATCTGCATAGACGGCAGTACATTTGTGATTTATGATTGTCTAACGGGCGCCGCATACGAAAAGAGCCTGTACCTTAATTCTAGCAGTGTGGCCAGGATCAATGCTGCGGGCAGCGGTGAATGGTTTGGCTGCAGGGTGGAACGGGCGTTCATGGCTGCAAATCGCGGGAGCAAGAATAATTATTATCACTGGACCACTCAGTCCATTATTTCTATAATTTACTTCCTGCCGTACCTCCGTGAGGCAAATATTCCAATAGTCATTCCTCCCTGTAGGCATGCGTATCAATTATTCTGGATGGAAATTCTAGCGGCAACCTATGGCCTGAACTTTCTTTGCCTTGGTGATGGACAGTCAGTCCATGTGTCAAAGCTGCTCGTGCCATCCACTTTGTATAAGCCGTTTGATTTCGCCCCTTTTATTGAAAGCGACCAAATCAATAAAGTTCTCCATGAAAGTGGCATCGGCAGATTGCAGTCGATATCAAGCTCCCCTGAAAAAGTATATGTTTCGAGGGTGCATGCTCGCAGGCGCAGGATGGTGAATGAAGCGAAGGTTGAAAAGATTGTTAAAGCTCATGATTATGCGATAGTCAACTTGGAAAAGCTTAATGTAGGGGACCAGGTTCGTCTCTTTATGAATTGTAAAAAAATAATGTCGCCTCATGGGGCTGGTCTGGCAAATTTGGTCTTCTCCAACCCTCAGTCCCTTGCCGAAGTTCAGGAAATTACGAGCCCACTCTATTTTAATCCTTGCTTTCTTGCTATTGCGCACAGGCTCCAGCTGGAGGAGTACAATGTAATTCTGGCTACCCCTTTGGGCTTGCCAGACCAGGCCGTGGGCCGGCATTGCCGGGAATCCAAAATGAACATCGCGACTCTGAAGCAACTGTTAAGTGCTTAGTGGTGCGTCGCTGCGTCAGCTTCGCTGGGGGTAGATCCGTTGTTTGCCGGAGCTTGCGCTGTGGAGTTTGATTGCTTTGATCTCAGAAGCGCGATCAGCCCCGCCTCATCCAGTACCGCCACCCCCAGGTTCTCCGCTTTCGTGAGCTTGCTGCCCGCTTCGGCGCCAGCCACCACGTAGCTGGTTTTCTTGCTCACCGAGCTGCTCACCTTGCCGCCGGCTGCCTCGATCAGCTCCTGGGCCTGGCGGCGGCTGAGGCTGGGCAGGGTGCCGGTGAGCACGAAGGTCTGGCCCGCCAGGGCTGCGCCATTGGCGTTGCCCTGGCGGGCCGTTGCCCTGTGCTCCGCCTCGCCGGCCGCGAGGGAGAAGCCCAGTTGCTTCAGCTGCTCCAGCAGACGCTGGTTGGCCGCTGTGGCGAACCACTGCTGCAGCGACTGGGCGATCTCGCCGCCGATGCCGAACACGGCCGTGATCAGCTCG
>JBIIND010000377.1:0-2515 GCA_044337665.1 Cyanobium sp. | reverse complement strand
AAAATTTATACTGGTTTTCAGCCAATCCTGCTGCCAAACCTACAGGACTGGCGACAACTGTTCGGGGCCTGGCGGGCCTCAACGGCCCACCCACATTGGCGAGGCCCAGCCAGGTGTCCCGATCCCCACCCGGGGCCTCAATCCCCCTGATCCGCCAGCACCGGGGCCGTCGCCAGCCTCAAGCGGAATGGGAACGGCCGGCCGCCAGCCGCATCCCCCCCCCCAGCAGCGCCACCGCCAGCAGGGGCGCTTCCCCCCAGCGGTCGTAGGGGGTGAGGGTGGTGCGCTGGTGCAGGGTCATCACGGCGCTGGTGCTGCGCCCCGGGGTCAGCTGCTGCCGCAGGGCGCCGCGGGGATCCACCACCAGGCTGGGGCCGGTGTTGGCGGCGCTCACCAGCCAGCGGCCGGTTTCGATCGCCCGCAGCCGGGCCAGGGCCTGGAACTGCCCTTGCAACAACAGCGGGTAGGGGTCGAGGTTGGCGCTGGCCAGCAGCCAGCGCGCGCCGTCCCGGCTGGCTGCTGCCAGGGCGCTGCCATCGGAAAGCTCGTAGCAGATCGCCACCCCCACGGGTCCCGCCGGCCGGCTCAGCAGCCGCGAGGCCGGGCCGGGCTCCACCCCGCCCACCGCGGAAAGCCCACTCCAGCGCAGCAGCCCGGCCAGGGGCACCCATTCCCCCAGGGGCACCACCCGGTGCTTGTCGAGCCAGCCCACCGGTTCGTGGCTGCCGGCGGGGAAGCGCAGCAGGCTGCTGCGCAGCTCCTCCCCCTCCTGGCGGAAGCCGCCACTGAGCACCTCCACCGGCGACGGGGAGGGCAGCCCCTGGCCGTTGGCCAGGGACCCCTCCGGCAGGAGCAGGCTGGCCACGGGTGCCGCCGCCCCGGCACCCGCCGGTGACGCCGCCAGGCTCGCCTGGGCCCGCTCCAGCTGGCGCAGCAGTCGCCCCTGGGCCTCCGCGGTGAACTTGCTGCGGGTGGGGATCGCCGGCTGGAGCACCAGCAGCCGCTCCACGGGCCCGTCCCCGGGCTGGACCGCCGCCAGGGCCGCCGCCCCAGCGAGGTGACCCGCCAGCACGAGCAGCAGCGCCAGCGCCAGGAAGCCGCGGCGCCCCAGCGGCGCCGCCAGCGCCCGCCAGAGGGCCCAGCCGATCAGCAGCTGCAGCGCGGCGACGCCGCCGGCCCCGCCCAGGGCCGCCAGCCCGGCCAGGCTGCGGTCGGCCGGCAGGGGCGCGGCCCCGAGGCCGATCCAGAACAGCGGCCCGCGGGCCAGGCTCACCTCCGCCAGCCCCCAGAGCGCCGCCCCCAGCAGGGCCGTGGAGGGCCGGGCGGGATCGAGGCGGCGCACCAGCCACAGCCAGAGCCCCACCAGCAGCCCCGCCAGAGCCCCCACCAGCAGCCAGAGCACCAGGCAGAGGGGCAGGCTCAGGGGCCCGGGTACCCCGATCCAGTCGAGCGGATGCAGCCAGAGCAGCCAGCGGTGGCTGACCAGCACCGCCGCCAGGCCCCAGAGGAAACCGCCGGGGAGCGCGGAGCGCGGGCCGGAGGGCGGAGAACCGGCCAGCCCCCAGAGCAGGGCCAGGCAGGGCCAGAGGAGCGGCAACCACCCCTGGGGCGGCAGGGCCAGGCCCGCGGCGCCCCCCGCCAGCAGGGCCATGGCGAGGGTGATGCCCCAGCGCGGCCGCCGGTCATTGCCCATGGCCACAACGCCGGGAAGGCGCCACGCTGCCCGTGGAGACACGCAATCCCTCCCGACCATGGACCAGAGCAATCTGCTGCAGATGCTGCTCCTGCGCGGCCTCGGCACCACCTCCCTGGTGGCCGACCGCCTCCGCTATGTGAGCCAGGAGTGGGTGAGCAGCGGAAGGCTCGACCCCACCCACGCCTCCGCCCTGGTGGAGGACGTGCTGCGGGCCCTGCGGGGGGATTCGCCGGAGGTGGAGCAGCAGGCCGAGCGCCAGCTGGAGCGCAACCGCGACCAGCTGCTCCAGGATCTCGGCCTGGCCCGCCAGCGCGAAGTGGACGAACTGCGGGGTCGCCTCGACCGCCTGGAGCGGCAGATGCGCCAGGGCGCCAGCCCAGGCGCGCCCAGCCTGCAGGACACCGACTTCCCACCGGACTGAGGCTGCCAGAATCCGGCCGTACCCGTTTCCGGTTGATGCGCGACATCCTGATCAGCTCGGCCGTCTGTTTGGCGTGCCTGCTTGTGGCCGTGATCAGCCAGCTGGTGGCCCCCTCCACCGTGGCGGCGGCTGTGCCTGCCACGGCGCCCCAACCCGTGGCGGCGATCGCGGCACCCGCCCTGGCCCGCTCCGCCCCGGGCCCCTCCGCGGCCATGGCGGTCACCTCGCCCCTGGAACTCGACCCCGACGACGCCAACCCCACCCTCTTCACCATGGCCCCCGACAGCCCCGCCCCCGAGTCCACCCTCGCCGCCGGGGCCGACGCCTTGGGCGGTCCCCTGCAGGCTGCCCCGGAGCGGGTCACCGCCAGCGGGCTGCTCATCACCGATCTGGTGGTG
>JBIIND010000376.1:0-2516 GCA_044337665.1 Cyanobium sp. | reverse complement strand
GTGGCCGCTGGATGAGGACAGCCCCACCGATCCCGCCAGCCGCCATGCGGGCAAGGCGGAAACGGAGGCCTGGCTGCGGGCGGAGGGGATCCCCTTCACCAGCTTCCGGCCCACCTACATCGTGGGTCCGGGCAATTACAACCCGGTGGAGAGCTGGTTCTTCGATCGCATCGCCCAGGGGCGGCCGGTGCCGCTGCCGGGGGATGGCAGCACGATCACCCAGCTGGGGCATGTGGCGGATCTGGCGGCCGCGATGGCCCGCTGCATCGAGGTGGATGCGGCGGCGAATCGCATCTACAACTGTTCAGGCCGCCAGGGGGTGACCTTCCGGGGCCTGGTGGCCGCGGCGGCGAGGGCCGCCGGCAAGGATCCGGAGAGCGTGGAGATCCGCTCGTTCGATCCAGCGGGCCTGGACAAGAAGGCGCGCAAGGCCTTTCCGCTGCGGCTGGCCCATTTCCTCACCGACATCACGCGGGTGCGGCGGGAACTGGCCTGGGAGCCGGACTTTGATCTGGAGGCCACCTTGGCGGACAGCTGGGCGAATGATTACGCGCTGCGGCCGCCGGGCACGCCGGATTTCAGTGGCGATGAGGCTCTGCTGGGCCAGGCGCAGTGATCGAAATCACGGCTGGCTGGGGAATTGCGCGCGGGATCTGACGGTGCCCTGATTCCGTACCCAGCCACTCCGGAGCCCTTCTCTCATCCCCTGCGCAGATACCCCAGCGCCGAGCTGAGGGCCAGCAGCAGCGACGGCCAGAACAGCCACCAGCCGAGTCCGCGCAGGCCCTCCACCAGCGCCGCTTCGCCCCATCCGCCGGGCCAGAGCAGCAGCAGCAGGCTGGCGAATTGCAGGATCGTCTTGCCCTTGCCCCCCCAGGAGGCCGGCCCGCCGCTGGCCTGCCCCGCCCGCCAGCCGGAGATGAGCAACTCCCGGGCCAGCAGCAGCCACACCGCCCACAGGGGCAGGGCGCCCGCGGCCGCCAGCCAGAGCAGGGGCGCACTGATCAGGATCTTGTCGGTGAGGGGATCGAGGCGGGCCCCCCAGACCGAACCCCCACCCGCCCGGCGGGCCAGCCACCCGTCCAGCGCATCGCTCAGGCCGCCGAACAGCAGCAGGAGCCAGGCCAGGCTCTGCCGATCGGCCGCCAGGGCGATCAGCAGGGGCAGGCCCAGCGCGGCGCGGGCCACGGTGAGCCCATCGGCGAGTCGGCGCACGGGAGGTCGGCAACACCCCTTTCCTCTAGCTCGGCATCGCCGCCGCAGCAGAATGCTGGAACCAGCCCGAAGCCGATGGTCGTCGACCGCCCCGTTTCCGCCGTGATGAGTGCCCCGGTGCTCAGCGTGCGGCGGGATTCCCCCCTCCAGGAGGCCGTGCAGCTGATGAGCGAGCACCACATCAGTGGCCTGCCGGTGCTTGGGGAGGCGGGGGAGCTGGTGGGGGAGCTCACCGAACAGGACCTGATGGTGCGGCAGAGCGGTTTCGACGCCGGCCCGTACGTGATGCTGCTCGATGCCGTGATCTACCTGCGCAACCCCCTGCAGTGGGACCGGCAGGTGCACCAGGTGCTGGGCAACACCGTCGCCGACGTGATGAGTGCCCACCCCCACAGCTGCGCCGCCACCACCACCCTGCAGGCGGCGGCCAAGCAGCTGCACGAAAGCCGTGTGCAGCGCCTGTTCGTGCTCGATGGGGAGCACCGTCCGATCGGGGTGCTCACCCGCGGCGACGTGGTGCGGGCCCTCGCCGCCGCCGGCTGAGGGGCGGCTCCAGCCGCCCCCAGGGCACCACCCGCCCCTCGGCCACCAGCCACACCCGCTCGTCGGCACCGCAGGGATGGCCTCCCGTGAGTTCCCCGAAGGAGGGAAGGGTGAGCCGTTCGGCCCCCTCCTCGTAGGCGAAGCAGGGCAGCCGCAGCCGCTCCCCCCCCTGGCCCACCACCGCCACCGGATGGCGGTGGCCACAGACGTTCAGCCGGCCGTCGCCGGCCTCCGGTGCGTGGCTCAGCCACAGATCCCCCAGGGCAAGGGAGGGTTCGCAGGGCAGCCCCTCCATCCAGCTGCCCCGCTCATGGTTGCCCCCCACCAGCCGCAAGGGCGCCCCGAGCAGCTCCGGCAGGGCGGCGAGCTTCTGGCGCAGGGCGGCGGTGAGGCCCAGGCGGCCGTGGATCAGATCCCCCAGCACCAGCACCTGCTCCGGCCGCCAGCGCGCCGCCAGAGCCAGCAGGGTGTTGAGGGTGCCGGCGTCGCCATCACTGGGCAGGGGGATGCCATGGGCCTGGAACGTCTCCGCCTTGCCCAGGTGCAGATCCGCCAGCAGCAGGGTGCGCGCTCCCTCAAGCCACACCGCCCGTTCCGGCAGCAACCACAGCCGCTCCGCTCCCCACGGGAAGGCGACGGCGCCGTCGCTCATGCCCCGCCCACCGCCGCCTGGTAGGCGGACCGGGCCTGGGTGGCGGTGATCGTAGCTTCGATCCGGGGCCAGGGGCTCAGGTCGAGATCGCGGCAGAACAGCGGGA
>JBIIND010000036.1:0-9723 GCA_044337665.1 Cyanobium sp. | reverse complement strand
CTACCGCGAGGCCCCGGGCATGGAGCCGTTCCGGCCGGAGCAACGCACGCCCGTGCCCAACTTCTTCCTGGCCGGCAGCTACACCCGCCAGGACTACATCGACTCGATGGAGGGAGCGACCATGAGCGGCCGACTGGCGGCGGCCGCCATCCTGGGCAGGCCGGTGAGCCTGGCCCAGAACAGGGCTGTGGCCTAGGAGGCGAAAGGATGGGACGGTGGCTCGAGCACAGTGTGACCACGGAGATCGATGCCCCCGTCGCCCGGGTGTGGGAGGTCTGGAGCGACCTGGAGGCCATGCCGCGCTGGATGCGCTGGATCGAGTCGGTGGTCACCCTGGATGATCCGGATCTCACCGACTGGACCCTGGCGGCCCAGGGTTTTCGTTTTCACTGGAAGGCCCGCATCAGCCAACGGGTCGAATGCCAGCAACTGCACTGGGAATCCGTGGGTGGTCTCCCCACCCGGGGAGCCGTGCGCTTCTACCCACTTGGGCCGCAACGCACCGCCGTGAAGCTCACCGTCAGCTATGAACTGCCCGTGGTGCTTGCACCGCTGATGGAACCGACCATCATGGGGGGCATCGTCACCAAGGAGCTCCAGGCCAACCTTGATCGCTTCCGAGACCTGGTGGAAAGCGGCTAGTGCCATGGCGAACCGTGCCCTCTCCATTCCTGTCGTCCTCACGCCGCTGCTCGTCGTCGGCTGCACCGGTGCCCCGACGCCCCCTGACCCGACGGCACTGATCCCCCCTGCTCCCCCCGTATCCCCTCCGGCTTCCCCCGCTTCCGCCAGGGGCCGGAGCGAATCCCCTGGGGTCACCGCCGGCTTCCGCCCCCTGGCCTCCCCGCAGCAGGTCCTGAATTCCGTTGACCTGGGGCGCCGGGACCCCTTTGGTCGCTCCATCACCGCCCTCCCCATCCCCCTCGGCCCCGATGGCAAGCCCCTCTCTGCCGGAGCCAAGGCCTCCGGCCGTGCCGGTAAAGCGGCGGCGCTGCCCTTACCCCCCCTCCAGCTGCCCCGCGACTTCAGCATCAGCGGTGTGATCGACAGCGGTGGCGTCAGCGAGGCTGTGGTGAGCTACGGCGATCTCAGCGGCAGCCTCCGCCCAGGCGACCGCGGCGGCCATACGACCGATCTGCTGCCCCCCGGCTGGAGTGTCGCCTCCATTGATGTCCAGCGCGGTGTGCTGACCCTCAGGAAGGGCGGCCGGAAGATCAGCGCCGAGCTCTGAGTGCGCGAGAGCACGCCTCCACCAGACCCTCCAGGTCATGGAGATCGGCTTCGGCATCCAGCTGGCCCAGCTCGCTTCGGCAGCGCTCGCTGGTGGCTGGCCCGATCGAGACCACCCGGATCCCCGCCAGCCGCTCCCGCCAGCTGGCACCGAACGCCGCTTCCAGCAGTCGGGCCGTGTGGGTCACGGTCTTGCCGCTGCTGAAGGTGATGGCCTCCACCCGCCCCTGGTCGAGGGCCTGCACGGTGGCGCTCGGCATGGAATCGGGACAGCGGGTCTCGTAGGCAGCCACCTCCACCACCCGCGCGCCGGCGTTTGCGAAGGCCTCAGCCAGCAGGGTGCGGCCGCCGCTCTGCACCCGCGGCAGCAGCAGCCGCTGCCCCCAGCCCGAGACCGGGAAGTGCTCCACCAGGCTCTCGGCGATGAAATCCGGGGGAACAAAGTCCGCCGCGACGCCGAGCTGCTCCAGCACCGCCGCGGTCTTGCGGCCGACGGCAGCGATCTTCACCCCCGTCGGCCGGTGGGCCAGGCCACTGCCCCGACGCCGCAGCCGTTGCTGAACCGCCTCCACGCCGTTGGCGCTGGAGAAGAGGATCCAGTGGAACTCGTCCAGCTCCGACAGGGCATCGTCGAGGGGCCTCCAGTCCTCCGGGGGCCCGATCACCAGCGCCGGCAGATCCACCACCGTGGCGCCCGCCGCCTCGAACAGCCGGCGGGCCGCGCCGAGTTGCTGCTCGGCGCGGGTGACGGCGATCGTGCGACCGTCCAGAACCCTGCCTGGGGAGAGGGGTGCCGTCATGGGTTGTCCTCAGAGTCCAGGCGTACCAGTTGCCCCGCCCGGTTGGCGAGGGCGGCGGCATCCTCCAGCCTCCCCTGCGCGTCCAGCAGGGCGATGGCCGTGCGGAAACCCTGACGGGCACCGGCGATGTCGCCGGCCATCAACAGGGCCACGGCCAGATTCTGGTGCGCCTCGGCCTGGAGAGGATCCAGTTCGAGCGCCTGGCGATAGGCGGCGATGGCGCGCGCCGGCCGGCCCCGCTGGCGCTCGATCAGCCCCAGGGTGATCCAGGCGCGGCCCAGCTCCGGCGCCGCCGCCGTGACCGACCGCGCCAGGTCGGCCGCCTCCGCCAGCCGTCCCTGCCCCTGGCGCAACAAGGCCAGGTTGAGGCGGGCCGCCGCGGTCAGCCGCGGGTCGAGGGGCAGGGCCAGCGCCTCGCTGTAGAGGCTGGCCGCCTGATGCGGAGCGGAGACGGCCAGGGCCATGGCGAGGGCCAGGAGGAGTTCGAACCGCTCGGCGTGGGCGTTGTCCGGACAGGTCGCCAGCCCCTGCCGGAGCCGCGTCACGGCCCGTTCGCGGTTCCCCTCCCGCAGTTCCAGACCGGCGAGTTTGGCGATCGCGTAGGGATCCCCTGGACGTTCCTTGAGGTCGGCCTCCATGGCCGCCCGCAGCCGGCCGGCCTTCTTCCCATCCGCCAAGGATTCTGCACGGTATCCATCGTGCAGCAGGGCCGGTTCGGGGCAGTGCAGGACGCGCCAGTGGGGCTCCCGCGCCTGGAGTGCCAGCACGCTGTCATCAATCAGGGCGTGGTACGGGCGGCTCCAGTGCAGGGCCGGATGGCGACGGAACAGCCGACTGACGGCTGAGTAGGGGGACTGGGCCGCCCCCAGCTCCCGCCGCAACAGGGTGATCGCCAGAGCCTCGGGTTCGGCCATCAACCGCCGCAGCGGCTCCCGCGCCTCGGGGCGCAGACGCTCATCGGCGTCCAGCACCAGCACCCAGTCCCCGCGGACGTTCTGGAGGGCATGGTTGCGGGCCGGGGCGAAGTCGCCGGGCCAGGTCATCGTGTGCACCGTCGCCCCCAGGCGCCGAGCGATCGCCACGCTGTCGTCCCGGGAGCCCGTGTCGACCACCACCATTTCGTCGACGAAGTCCGCCACGGAAGCCAGGCAGGCCTCCAGCCGAGCGGCCTCGTCGCGCACGATCATCGAGAGGCTCAGGGTCGGGGCCATCAGTCGGTGAACTCGCCATCGGTGGGGGCGTGGCCCAGGCCCAGGCTGGTCAGCAGCATTCGCTGGGCCTCCGGCATCTGGGCCGGGCTGTAGGCGGCGGGGATCCGGGGCGGCAGGAGCGCCCGCAGTTCCTCCCACAGGTAGGGACTTCCCAGAACAGCCAGCCCGCCCAGCCGGTCGGCCGCCAACAACTGCCGCAGCACCTGGGCCCAGGGTTCGCCGCTGCCGGCACTGGCCCGGAAGGGGTTGCCGCGTACAAACAGCTGGACCAGCACCGGGCCGTCCCCCCCCAGCCGTTCCAAAGCCAGCGGGCGCTCCGGATCTCCGCTCCAGGGGGAGGGACAGCGGCCATCGAGCAGCCGGGCCTGCAGCCCGGCCGCCGCCGGCAGCTCCAGGGCCGGCGCCGTCGCGGCCAGGAAGGGACAGCCCAGGCTGGAGTCCACCCGAATCAGGTTCAGCCCGTTCTCCCCCGTCGGCGCCCAGGGCGGCCCCTGCGTCTCCAGGCTTCGCGCCAGCAGTTCGCGGGCCAGATCGAGGTCCTCGCGCAGCGGCCCATTGCTCAGATCGGCGAGGGGTGCGGCCGGATCCAAGCCCATCGGCTCGGCGTGGGCCTGGGCCAGAGCCAGGCGGCGTCGCTCCAGGCTCGCCTCCAGTCGCTTCTCGCTGAGCCGGCCCTCCGCCACCGCCTTCACGATCGCGTCCAGGGCGGCCTCGGCGTCGGCGGGCATCAACACCAGGTCGGCCCCGGCCGCCAGAGCCAGCACCGCCGCCTCCCCCGCCCCCCAGCGTCCGGCGATCGCCTCCATCACCAGCGCATCCGTCACGATCAGGCCATCGAATCCCAGATCCCGCCGCAGCAGGCCCTCCAGCACCGCGGGGGAGAGGGTGGCGGGCAGGTCGGGATCCAGGGCCGGCAGCAGCAGGTGGGCGGTCATCACGGAGGCGACCCCGGCGCCGATGGCGCGACGGAAGGGCGGCAGCTCAATCGCCTCCAATCGCTCCCGTCCGTGGGGCAGCAGGGGCAGCTCCAGGTGGGAGTCGCAGGCCGTGTCCCCATGGCCGGGGAAGTGCTTGGCGCAGCAGAGCACCCCCTCGGCCTGGGCGGCCCGGCAGAAGGCCTCGGCCAGGTCGGCCACGCTGGTGGGATCCTCCCCCCAGGCGCGGACGTTGATCACCGGATTGGCCGGGTTGTTGTTGACGTCGCAGACCGGGCCCAGCACCCAGTTGAGCCCGAGTCGCCGGGCCTCCCGACCCGTACAGCGCCCGTAGCGCCGGGCCAGGTTCAGCGCGGCCTCCGGATCGCCCCGCCGCAGGCGGCCCAGGGCCAGCGGGGGCGCCAGCCAACTGGCCCCCCCGAAGCGTTGCCCCACCCCCTCTTCCACATCGGCGCAGAGCAGCAGCGGACCGCCGCCCGCCCAAGCCAGGAGCTGACGGGTGCGCAGGCGCAGCTCAGCGGCGCTTCCCCCCAGAAGGATCACGCCGCCCACCCCATCGGCCAGCAGTCGGCGCAGCTCGGCATTCGCCAGCTCCCAGCGGGGATAACGGCGCTGCTCGTCGGCCAGGTGACCGCTGGCGCGCACCACCAGCAGGGCGGCCAGGCGTCGGCGCAGGCTCGCCGCATCGCTGGAGCTCATCAGCGGGGACGTCATGGCGTGGCTTCAGTCGGGGCTGGGGCCGCCGCTGCCGAGCTGGATTTCCCCCCGCTCCTGCCTCTCCTCCTCCAGTCGCCCGAGCAGTTCCAGCACGGTGCTCCCCCGTTCGAGGCCGCGGTCGAGCAGGAAGGTCACCTCCGGCGTGCGGCGCATCCGCAGCCGCCGCCCCAGCTCCCCCTTCACAAAGGGCGCGGCCGCCTTCAGCCCTTCCAGCACGCAGGCCTTTCCCTCCTCGCTGCCCAGCACGCTGACGAAGATGCGGCAGTGCTGGAGATCGCCGGCCACCTCCACTTGGGTGACGCTGACCATGCCGCTGTGGACGCGCCCATCCTTGATGCCGCTCACCAGCAGCTCGCTCACTTCGCGGCGGATCAGGGCGGCGACCCGCTCCACCCTTCGGCCCTGGGCCATGGGGATCCCGTTGCTGCTCAACTCACCATCGCACGCAACACAAGGCCCAGGCTCAGCATGGCGCTGATCAGGGCCCCGACCAGGGCCACGGCCGTGACCGGGTTGCTGCGCCGTCTCGCCAGGGGCTCCACCACGGAGTTGAGCACCCCGAGGCTGAAGGCGATCAGGTAGCGCGGATAGCGCGTGACGTTGACCAGGAAGTCCTTCATCGGCCTGGGCGCCGCCTGCTGGCGGCATCGCTGCGGAACTACGGGCTACTCTGCCGCGGGCGGATCCCTCCCTGCCCACGCCCCGACGCCGCCGCGCAGTGGAACTGCATCAGTTCAGACATTCCGCCTTCTGCGAGAAGGTGCGCCTGGTCCTGTCTGTCAAGGGGCTGGCCCATTCGTTGGTGGAGGTGACGCCGGGGCTTGGCCAGCTCGAGCTTTTTCGCCTCTCCGGGCAGCGCCAGGTGCCTGTGCTGATCGATGGGGGCGAGGTGATTGCCGACTCCACCGCCATCGCCCTGTACCTGGAGGAACGCCACCCCGAGCCTGCCCTTTTGCCAAGGGAGCCCCGCTCCCGCTCGCGGGTGCTGCTGCTGGAGGACTGGGCCGACACCGCCCTGGCGGCCGGCTGCCGCCAGGCGCTGGTGCAGGCCGCCGCCGCCGATCCCGTGCTGCGCGGCGCCCTGCTCCCGGACACCACGCCCGCTCCCCTGCGCCAGTTCGTGTCCTCCCTGCCCAGCACGGTGCTCAGCCCGGTCAGTGAGGCCGTGGCCGGGGTTCTCGCTCCCTCAGAGGCCCGGCAACTGGGTAGCAATCTGGAGCACCTCGCCGCTCTGGTGGGGGCCGGTGGCTATCTGGAGGGGGATCGGCTGAGCCTGGCCGATCTGGCGGTGGCGGCCCAGCTCACCTTGCTGCGCTTTCCGGCCTCCGCCGGCATTCCCCTGGCCGGCCGCGGCGTTGCCGGCATCGCCGACAATCCGGTGCTGGAGCCTTTGTTCAGCTGGCGGGATCGGATCCTGGCGGAAGCGGGTCGAGCCTGAGTCGCCAGTGGCCCGTGCCGGTGCCCTTGGCCGCCAGCCCTTCGGCGGGGGACGGATAGCGGGCTTGCCACTGTTCCGCCTCAATCCAGAGGGGATCGTCCTCCCCGTGGCGTTGATAGCGGCTGAGGGTTTCGATCCGATAGACCCGAGGATCGCTGGGGCCGTGCAACACCTGCAGGGCCAGTTCATCGGCAAGGAATACCCCGCCATCGCCGATGGGGCGTTCGCTGCGGCGCCCCACCACGGTCGACTCCAGCGTCCTCTCCTGCGTGAGCCTCGCCAGCTGGCGGTTGGGATTGGCCGGATCGTCCAGCACCTCCAGCAGGTCCTCCCCCAACAGGGCACGGCCGACGGCCCGGGCGTTGGCGGCCCGATCCCCCACCACCCCTCCCGTCGGTCCGGCGTGGAAACGCACCGTCCAGCGCAGAGCTGTCCCAGCCGCTGACCCCTCCTCCCAGCTGCTCACCCGCCAGTTCCCCCCGAACCATTCCGGGTACTCCAGGTCGCCGCGACCCGGCCGGGGCAGCGGCGCGGGCAGGGTCCACGCGGGCCACGCGGCCCGGCGAGTTTCCAGGATCCCGCCCGCCGCCGGGGCCTCGGCCGCCGCCGGCCCGGCCCCGAAGGTCAGCCAGACCGCCAGGATGGTGCTCATCAGTGTTCGGCCCATGTCCGATCCGCTCCTGCGGGAACTCGATCATTACGTGGTTCTGGAGCCCGGTGGCGGCGAGACGATCCTCACGGCTCCCGAAACCCTTGACTGGCTGGCCGCCCGGCTGGAGGCGATGGAGGCCATCCCGTCCGACCTGGTCGGACTGGCAGGGACGGGCGAGCGGGCCCGGCGTCTGCTGGAGACCGCCTGTGAGCTGGAGATCGCCCCTGGCCTCACGATCCAGTGGTTTGCGGTGCGCCTGGAGCCTCCGGCTCGGCCCGGCGCTCCGGGCTAGGCGCCTGGGGCTCCCGCAGGATCTTCGGCAGCTGTTCCAGCACCCGTTTCGCCACCTCTTCCGGCGATTCCTCCCCCTGCTGGATCGTGAGGTCGGCCTGGGCGTAGAGGGGACGGCGCGCCGCCAGCAGGTCCGCCAATCGGGCGGCCGGATCCGCCTCCGCCAGGAGTGGTCGGGGGGTGGAATCGTTCCGGAGGCGCTGCAGCAGAAGCGTTTCCGGAGCATCCAGCCAGATCACCACCCCCTGGCGCAGGTGTCCCCAGTTCACCGGGCGCCCGACCACCCCCCCGCCGGTGGCCACCACCAGCGAATGCCAGCTGGCGAGTTGATCCAGCACGGCGGACTCAAGGGCGCGAAACCCCTCTTCCCCCTCGGCCGCGAAGATTTCCGGGATCGTGCGACCGGCCGCCCGCTCCAGGACGGAGTCGGCATCGAGGAAGCGGTAGCCCAGGGCCTCGGCGAGGGGGCGCCCCACAGTGCTCTTGCCGGATCCCATCATTCCTACCAGATATATGTTGATCCCGCGCAGGCGTTGGGCCAGTGTCCGCGGGCCGGCTTCGGAGGGGTCTCGGTGGGCGGGCTCCATCGGGCATCGGCCAGCTGATGAACCCTGTTTCTAGGATGGTCAGGTGTTTGGATCTGGCCGATGACCCCCACGGGGCTTACGGCGCCACCCCCGGTGCCCCCTGGCGGCCACCCAGCCGTGGCCGGAACGGGTCAGGAGGTCGTGGCTGGCGGCCATGGCCAGGGCCGTCCCTGCGTGATCACACGCCGGGCCTGCTTCAGCGCCAGCCACCTCTACTGGCTTCCGGAACTCAGCGAGGCGGACAACCGGCGCCGTTTCGGTCCCTGCAGCCTGGCGCCGGGTCATGGCCATAACTACGAGCTGATCGTGGCCATGGGGGGCGGCCTTGATGCTGATGGCATGGTGCTGAACCTCTCCGATGTCAAACACGCCATCCGGGAGCAGGTCGTCGCCCCCCTCGATTTCCGTTTCCTCAATGGGGTGTGGCCGGAGTTCGATCTGGGCCGCCCGGAGGGCCGCCTGCCCACCACGGAAGCCCTGGCGCTCGCCATCCGCGACCGCCTGGTGCCCCTTCTCCCCGTCGTCAGCCTGCGTCTGTACGAGCAGCCCAGCCTCTGGGCCGATGTTCTCACCGGTCCCACCCCCGATCCCATGGAAGCCTTCCTCTCGATCCGTACCCACTTCGCGGCGGCCCACCGGCTGGCCCGGCCCGAGCTCAGCCAGGCCGAAAATGAGGGGATCTACGGCAAATGTGCCCGCCCCCACGGCCACGGTCACAACTACCTTCTGGATGTGACCGTGCGCGGCAGCATCGACCCGCGCACCGGCATGGTCTGCGACCTGTCGGTTCTGCAGAAACTGGTGGACGACCTGGTGGTGGAGCCTTTCGACCACACCTTCCTCAACAAGGATGTGGAGCATTTCGCCACGACCGTGCCCACGGCGGAGAACATCGCCCTGCACATCGCCGATCTTCTGCGCGAGCCGATCGCCGCCAGCGGTGCGCGTCTGCACAGGGTGCGCCTCCAGGAAAGCCCCAACAATGCGGCCGAGGTCTACGCCGAAACCCCCCGACTCGAGATGCGGCCTGAGGCCCTCGCCGCGCTCGCCGCGGGCTGACCTTCCCCAGGCTGGTGGGGCGTCTCAGGGCGGGGGCGCCGCAGGCCCCCCAGGTCGGCTTCCGAAGCGCCGCCCCAGCTCCCGCAGCGGCACGTCCCCCAGGCTGTCCGCCGGCAGACCGAACATCCGGGCCAGACAGCGCTTCACCACCACCTCACTGTCGTCGCCGAAGCGCCCACCGAGCATCTCCGTCAGCACGCCCAGGCCGCGGCCGGTGGCATCGGTCTCCTCGATCAGGCACCGGCTCGTGGGGATCGCCAGCTTGCGACACGGATCCTGCAAGGCCCTCTCCAGGTCGGGACGGCCCCCGGCGGCGGCCTCCACGCACACCTGGGCCAGTCGGTTCTCCAGCTGGGGGCGCATCAGCATCAGCACGGGCCGCAGCAGTCCGGCCGACGCCGGTTGGGGCTCCCCCAGTTCCCCGGCCCCCCACAGCAGGGTCAGGCAAGCCATCAGAACTCGCTGCTGTGCTGGCATGCGTCGTTCCCAGGTCACGAAGGGCCTGGCTAGTTTTGCGCCTCCGCCGCCCCCGCCGCGTCCCCTGCGCCATGGCCGAGCTCACCGCCCGCTGGCACCGTGCGACCCGGGAACTGCCCGAGGAGCAGTGGCAGGCACTGTTCGACGCCCCTGCGGTCGAGGGCGGCTCCGTCGAAGCGCTGCCGTTCTATCGCTGGCGCTGGCTCCATCACCTCGAGGCCAGCGGCAGCATCGTGGCGCGTCAGGGATGGCAGCCCTGCCACCTCGGGCTGTGGCGGGGCGAGCGACTGGTGGGTCTGGCCCCCCTTTACCTCAAGGGCCACAGC
>JBIIND010000375.1:0-2518 GCA_044337665.1 Cyanobium sp. | reverse complement strand
CCTGATACTGGCTGCACAGGGCTTCGATCGCTTCGATTTCGGCCTTCACAAGCGAACGATTGATGGCCAGGCTGGGATCCGCGGTTAAGCCGTAGAGCTCGTACGTGTCCTTGATCCAGCTGCATTGGTTGATGATCTCCAGCAGCTTCTGTCGCTCGCCGAGCAGGCCGCTCGATACCCCATCCCCACACAACAGCTTCCGGTTATCGGCCACGGGCCTGAACGCATCCCGCAGCGCGGCCAGCTGCTCATAGCCCGCGCTCTGAAACGAGAGAATCTCCGGTTTGTCCAGCTCGATGCGGCCAAAATTGCGGGCAAATTCCTCGATCTGCTCCCCATTCAGTGCCGGTGGCTGGGCCAGACCCGCGATCGAGACGCGAAAGCGTGCATTCACCTTTGCTTCGCTGGCCACCTCCTGCAGGCGTTGCGACAAGGAGGGGCCCAGGCTTACCCCTCCCGCCGCCACCAGCAGATCAAGGCGTTCGCCCACCTCCTTCGCCTGTTGCTGCGATTGGGCATACAGGGTGTAGACCCCCTGCAGCGAGCCGCCCACCTCGACAGCG
The DNA here is from genome assembly GCA_044337665.1 of Cyanobium sp. Classification (GTDB taxonomy): domain Bacteria; phylum Cyanobacteriota; class Cyanobacteriia; order PCC-6307; family Cyanobiaceae; genus Cyanobium. The sequence goes on along the minus strand of JBIIND010000375.1, from coordinate 1,955 downwards.
CGCACCCAACTGTCCCCATACTCGCCCACGAACGCATCCAGCTCGGCGCTGTCCGTGGGCACCGCCGAGCTGCCGCTCCATTCCGCTTTCGGGATTCCATAGGCGCCCAGGACCCGCCGCGCCTGCACCACCAGCGACACACTGCAGGAGGTTGTCCGCAAGGATTCCATCAAGGTGCGCTGCACCTTCAGGATTGGAATCGGCAGCAGCGTCAAGGCGCCGGAGAGGCCAACCCCACCCTGCACCGCCCGCGTCAGCTCGGCATTGCTGCGGCATACCTCACTGCTCCACGCAAACGGTGTGCCTTGACCCAGGGGCTCCATCTCTCCGCTCAACACCACGCCCAGCCAAGGGGTTACACCCTCCGATTCCCGCAGCTGTTTGCCGACCGAGCAACAGCCGTGCAGCAATGTCTCACGCGCCAGTTCAGCGGCGATCTCCATGGCAGGGCACTGGCGCTGGGCGCCATGAGTTCTTTCCTCCAGTTTGGGGATGGGGAGCAATTGCAGGCCGTGACCGCGGATAATTTGTTACTGATCTGCGCCCGGTTCGACGCGCTCCTGCGGCCGTGATACAACCCTACAGACCCTGTCACAGGTCCATGCCAACACGGCCAAGGGTTTCTTCTCACGCGATCCCCATCCTGCCGCTGCTCGTGATTGCGTGGCTCATCCCCCCTCCGGCTGCTGAGGCGCAGGTACCCCCCGCAGCGCCGGATCCCTCGCCCCGCAGCGCGCCCCAGATTCCCCGGGATGCATGGAAAGATTGCCTCTACAACGAGGTGATCATTCGCTGTCAGGATCGTCAGTCCCAGGATTGGCTGCGGATTGTCTGGATCGATGGCGTGCGCAGCTCGTTTCGGCGGCGCCCCCCAGCCACGTCCGATGGGCCGAGCTACTGGAGCGATCGCTACGGTGGCCTATGGCGCCGTGAACTGATGATCCAGGGCAATACCCAACTCACCAATCTGGCAACGGGAAACCGCATTGTGGTGCCGCTCCGCTTTCCCTGCAAGCCTCCCCTGAAGGGTGAGGTGGGCTATTGCCACGAGTGACCTTAACTCCTGACTGACTCCACAAGCAGCGCCCAGCCATGGCCTGGCTTAAAGGCGTAGTTATTGGTTTCATCCACCATCCAGCGCCGTCCGAAATTCTTGCGGCTGTACTGCAATTCCTTGCCGTTGCGGCTGCCATACACCCCTTCAATCAAGTCGAGATCTCCGTTAGGGTCGTTGACAATCACCGACTTCTCCGTGTAGCCAACCACGCAGAGCCAATGGCCGCTGCCCTGTGGTGCATCCACGTGGCCCTTGTGAATAAAGCCGCAGGGCACTGGGAACCCCCGGTTGATCTGTTCCTCCAGCGTGGTGAAATCAGCCTTGGTTTCCAGGCGGGCCACAATGCCGAGGCTCTCCAGGGCTTGAACCTGGGCCTGCGGATTGGTGGTATCCCCAAACTGGTTGACAATGCCCAGATATTGATCATCGCCGCCGCTCAGGGCTGATGGTTTCAATGTGGCGACGACCATGGCACAGCTTGAGCTGAAGCACATCCGATGCGCTTGATCTGTGCTGGAATCCAGTTGCGAGAAGTAGGGTACATTTAATTTCTTTGTGGCTGCGACCACTGGGCTCGACGCCGGGTTGCCAAGCACCGATACCGCCTTGGCGTAATAGGCCTCTCGCTCGGCCAGGCCGTTGGCGGGATCCCTGCCATTGACAAGTCGTGAGATGCGCCGGCACGTGGCCCCCGCATCCACCTCCTCATTCATCTTGTTGTTGTGCCACCAGAAGCCTGCCGATGTGAACGGATATTTTTTGGCGACATAGGCATGCCCTTCCATCACCCGGTCATCCCCGATGAATCGACTGAATGAATTGTAATTCGCCCGTCCGGTGAGTTGGATGGCGCCGGCGCCCTTGAATCTTGGCCCATCTCCGGGCTGGGTATTGCCGA
>JBIIND010000374.1:0-2520 GCA_044337665.1 Cyanobium sp. | reverse complement strand
TGCCGACATGCCCGAGCGTGGCATCACATTGGCCATGGCGGAAGTGAATGCGATCTTCGCCCATATGCAGGCGGGTGGTGGGGTTTTTGCTACCGGTGACCATGGCTACCTGGGCCAGGCTCTCTGCAGCGCTCTGCCGAGGGTGCGCAGCATGCGCTATTGGAGCGATTTCCCCAGTAGCGATAACAATCTCAATCAGGTGAGCATGACAGGGCCGCGGCGCAATGATTCCAATCAGGAAGGCAATGATCCCGGCACTTCGTTCAGCGATCAAAGTGACGACATCCCCCAGCCGCTTGACCTTCTGCTCTACAGCTCCTACGCTGGCTATCTGCGCTCGGCGCGTTATCCCCATCCTCTGCTCTGTGGGCGCATGGGGCGAATTGACGTTTTCCCCGACCACCCCCATGAAGGCGAAGTGCGCAGCCCCGCCCCTGGTGAGCTGACACAACAGGTCGGCGGGGTGGAGGAATACCCTCTTGATGCTGCGGGTCGGCGGGTTGCGCCGGAAGTGGTGGCGTGGGGGCGCGTACGCGCGGGCAATACGACGAGATCCACGGGTCCCAATGGCATGAAGATACCCACCCTTGCCCATAGCTTTGGCGTTGTCAGTGCCTACGATGGCCATCGTGCAGGTGGAAAGGGACGGGTGGTCTGCGATTCCACCTGGCACCATTTTGTGAACGTGAATCTGATCGGTGTCGTCGAAGGAGGGATCTTCGACGAGTTCGCTGTTGCCGGCGAAAGCTCCACAAAGCACGATGGTTTCCTCAGCTCACCTGCGGGCTTGGCAGCGCTGAACAAAATCAAGAACTACTATACAAATATCGGGATCTGGATCTCGCCGCCCAGCAAGCACTCCTGCTTCCATCGCTTCACATGGTGGGAGATTGTCTTCGCGGAGCGCCTGGTTGAGGCCACCCTCACCAGCCCCGACATCCCCCTGGAGCGCATCCCGGCGGCGACCATGATGCACATCGGTATCCACGCTCGCGATGTGTTTGGGCGTCGGGCGGGCCAGTGTCAATCGCTGCAGTGGCTGATCGACTGGACGCGCCAGTACATCGATGTCTCCTGGCTCGATCCCTGGGATCCGACCACCCGCAGCCGGCTGCAGAAAGGTGAGCCGCCGCTGCCGGTGGTGGATCCGCAGCCGGTGGTTGATCTCATCCTCGGCGCCGCCCTGGTGGCCCTGCGCCAGCAGTTCCCCCAGGCGCCCGGCAAGCTCACTGAACGGGAGGACGATGTGGCTTTGAAGGCGATCAGCAAAGGAGCGCAATTCGGTGTTGACCTCGCCGCCAGGTTGGTCCAGGAGCAGTCCAAGTCCTTGCCCGGGCTGTTTCGGCGTCAATAACGGCGCTTCCGCCGAGCAGGGGGCTTCGGCGTGGCCTACTGCTGCCCTGAGCCGGCCGGTTGCGGCCGGCTTTTTTGGGATTTCGCCGGCTTGGTGCTCACTCCTCGCTCAGGGCCACCAGCTCGCGCAACTGCCCCATGTCGAAGCCCCCCAGCCACTCCTCGCCGCTGCCCACAATCTCCTCGGCCAGTTTCGATTTCTCGCGGATCATTCGGTCAATTCGCTCCTCCACCGAGCCGCTGGTGATGAATTTATGCACCAGCACCCGGTTGGTCTGGCCGATGCGGTATGCGCGGTCGGTGGCCTGGTTTTCCACCGCCGGGTTCCACCAGCGGTCGATGTGGAACACATGGCTGGCGCGGGTGAGGTTGAGGCCCACACCGCCGGCCTTGAGGGAGAGCAGGAACAGCTGGGGACCGCGCGGATCCTCCTGGAAGCGATCCACCATCGCCTGCCGCTCCGCTTTGGTGGTGCCCCCGTGCAGGAAGGGCACCTCGCGGTGCCAGCGCTGCTGCAGGTAGGCCTTGAGCAGGTGGCCCCATTCGGCGAACTGGGTGAACAGCAGGGCGCGATCGCCCGCCTCGATCACCTCCTCGAGGATCTCTTCGAGCCGCTGCACCTTGGCGGAGCGGGCGGCGAAGCCGTTGTCCACCCCGCTCTCCTTGAGGGCGAGGGCCGGGTGGTTGCAGACCTGCTTGAGCTTGGTGAGCAACGCCAGCACCTGGCCGTGCTTCTGGCCCAGGGGGGCGCGGGCGATGGTGTCGAGGCTTTCGTCGACGGTGCGGCGGTAGAGCTTCACCTGCTCGGGCGCCAGCCCCACCCACTCCAGCAGCTCCACCTTCTCGGGCAGGTCGGAGATGATCGCCTTGTCGGTCTTGAGGCGCCGCAGGATGAAGGGGCCGACGCGGGCCTTCAGGTCCCGCAGGGAGCTCATGTCGCCATAGCGCTCGATCGGCACGCGATAGCGCTGGCGGAAGAAGGGTTCGTCCCCCAGCACCCTGGGGTTGAGAAAATCCATCAGGGCCCACAGCTCGCTCACTCGGTTTTCCACCGGCGTGCCGGTGAGGGCGATGCGGAAGCGGGAGTTCTTGCCCGGTCGGCCCAGGTCGCGGGCGGCCTGGCTCTGCTTGGCGCTTGGATTCTTGATCGCCTGGGCCTCATCGATC
>JBIIND010000373.1:0-2526 GCA_044337665.1 Cyanobium sp. | reverse complement strand
TAGCTCAATGGGACTGCTGCAGGAGCTGGAGCTGCCGGAGGGGGGGCGGCGTTTTGAGCTGGCCAGCGGCTCCCATCGGGAGCACCACCATCTCGTGTGCGTGCGCTGCGGCCGCACGGAGGAATTCGAGAACGGGGCGGTGCTGGCGGCCGGGGAGGCGGCGGCGGCGGGCCATGGCTTCCGGTTGCTGGAGTGCGTGCTGAACGTGCGGGCCCTCTGCCCCAGCTGCGCGGCGGACACCCCGGCCTGAGCCCTTGCCCCCGCCCGCCCGGGCCGGGAGGGGCCAAGGGCGGGGGCAAGGGCGGGGGCAAGGGCGCGCGCTTGCAACAGACTTCTGCTATTGAGAATCGCTTGCAAAAGGGTGGGGGTCTTGTTTAGGTTGCGAGTCATTCGCAACAAGCCCACCGCACCGATGAGCCTCCGCTTCCCGCCCGATGCCTCCCCCCCCGCCGTGCGCCTGACGGCCGGCCAGTGCGTGTTGCTGGATCCCACGCCCCACCCCGGCGCCACCTGCCTGGAGGTGATCGAGGGGGTGGCGCGGGTGTTCTGCCCCTGCGAGGAAACCGAGGGCATGACCCTGGCCTTCCTGCAGCCGGGGGACCAGCTGCGCACCGACCGCCTCTGCAGCGAGGGGGTGTGCGTGGAGGCCCTCACGCCCCTGTGCTTCCGCCGCCAGGCCGAGCCGCGGGAGGGCCATGGCTTCGACCCGGTGAACGAGTGGACGCTGCAGCTGCTGCGCATCCGCCACCTGGGCAGCGCCGAGCAGCGGCTGCACGCCCTGCTGGCGTTGCTGGTGCGCCGCCTGGGCCGCCGCTGTGGCGCCTGGTGCGACCTGCCCTTCCGCCTCACCCATGAGCGCATCGCCGAGTTGATCGGCACCACCCGCGTCACCACCACGCGGCTGATCTCCCGCATCCGCGCCGCCGAGCTGCTGGAGGCGCCCAGCGGCGAAACGGGGCTGCGCCTGGCCCCGTCCCTGGTGGAGAACGCGCCCCTGGCGGCCGCCTGAAGCCGTCCTCCAGCGTTTGCCAGCCCTCTATCCCCCCTGCCATCGATGTCCTTTTCCCTTCCCGAGCGCCTTTCCGCCTGGTTCGGCCGCCTGCCCCGGCCTGGGCTGCGGGCCCAGAAAAGCAAGGGCTGCCGCCGCCGCAAGTGCTCGAAGTGGAAGGGGGGCTGCTGCCGCTGCGGGCGGGAGTGAGGGGGATCAGTTCAGCAGCTGCACATCTGCGAAGCGGCTGGCCACGGCGCGGGCTCGGCGGCACAGCTCCGCCGCCAGCTGCTGGATGGGTGGCCAGTCGATCAGGTCGCGGCGCACCACCAGCGCCTCACCGCTGACCAGGCCGAGGTCCCAGTCGAGGCGGACGGTGCCGGGCTGGAGCGCCTCGCTGAGGCTCTGGCCGTAGGTGAGGGTGAGCCCATCGCCGCAGCGGCCCTCCCAGTCGGCGGGGTCGTAGCGGGACATCGGCACCTCCTGCTGCCAGAGGCCCTGGTCCCGCAGGATCGCCTCGGTGCGGGGAAACCAGCCGGCCGGCAGCGCCAGGCTGGGGAAGCGGCGCAGGTCGCCCGCGCGGGGGCGGCGCACCCCGGCCAGGGGATGGTCGGGGTGCGCCAGCAGCCGCACCGGTTCGCACACCAGATTGAGCACCCACCACTCGGGGTCGTCCGCAGCCGGCAGGTCGGGCTGGTAGCTGGCCACCCAGGCATCGATCACCCGCTCGCGCAGGAGCTGGAGGGGCAGCTCCCGCCCCGGCAGGAGGAAGGTGCCGCGGATCCAGCCCTCCAGCGGCTGGTTCAGAAACCAGGGACCGGAGCAGTAGGTGCCCTCCACCCGCAGGGGCGCCTTGCCCTTGAGGCGCGCCAGCTGGTGCACCCAGCGCTCCGCCGCCAGCAGCTCCAGATCGCCCACCAGAAGCCGCTGACCGCCGCGGCGCACCTGGCGCAGATCCAGGGAGCGCAGCACCGCCCGCTGCTGGCGGGACACGGTGCTCTGGTTGGTGTGGAGCTGCTCCCCGGCGGCCTTGCCGGTGCCCAGCCAGAGGCTGAGGTCCAACGCCGCCAGCTGTTCCAGGGGAATCACGCTGGAAACGGGGTGGTGGCACGGGACGCTATCAGCTTCAGCCCAGGACCGTGGCCAGACAAGGACGAGCCGGCAACCGCAGCAAAAACCCACGCCAGGACTCCTGGCGCGGGCGGAAGCAGCCTCAGGGAGGCAGGGGGAAACGACGCTGACTAGGAGCCTGTTGCGCGTAGATCACCCAGCTCCGAACACCACACCTCTCCACAGACGCCCGTAAATCTGCCCAGATCCCAGTGACAGCAATGGATCTGCCTGGGAGAATGGGTCATGCAAAAGCTCAAAACCTTCCGTCCCTGGGCTCCCGGGCAGACCTCCTTGCTGCCGGCCTCACCAAGTGACTGGCTGTCGGCTGACCATCAGGTGTATTTCCTGCTCGATCTGGTCGACGAGCTGGATCTCTCGGCGATCGTGATCCCTGCCCAGAGCAAGGATCCCCGCGGGGAGAAGGG
>JBIIND010000372.1:0-2528 GCA_044337665.1 Cyanobium sp. | reverse complement strand
CGCACCACCAGCCAGCTCTGCCACAAACTCCAGCACAGCACGAAGAACGAAAAAGTGGTGAGGGAGAGCCCGGGCCCCAGCCCCAGGGCCTTGTCGGCCCGGGAGGCGATCTGGCCGCCGATGTTGTTGAAGATCAGCACCCCCACCACCACCACCCCAAGGGCCAGCTGGGTCCAGAAGCGACCCCAGCCCACGCGGCGCAGTGCGAAGGAGATGCGCTGCAGGTCGAGTGGATCGGCCATGGAGCCCCGGACTGGCCCCCCAAACTTGCCATGGGAGGATCGCCCGGGCGAGCGTGCCCCCATCCCCGTCCTTGATTCCGCTCCACAGTCCCCGCGATGCCCTGCGTCCCACCGCCATCGCCCTGGGGAGTTTCGATGGGTTGCACCGGGGCCATCGCCGGGTCATCGCCGCCATAGCGGGCCCGGAGTCAATCGACGCCGGACTGGTGCCCACGGTGGTGATCTTCTGGCCCCATCCCCGGGAGGTGCTGCGCGGTGAGGTGCGGCTGCGGCTCGATCTGCCGGAGGAGAAGCTCGAGCTGCTGGAGCCCCTGGGGATCCGCCAACTGGTGCTGGTCCCCTTCGACGTCGCTCTGGCGGCCCTCACCCCGGAGGCGTTCGTGGCCGAGGTGCTGGCTGGACAGCTGGGTGCCCGCCGCCTGGCGGTCGGCGAAAACTTCCGCTTCGGGGCGGGCCGCAGTGGCGGTGTGGCGGAGCTGGAGCGCTTCGGCTCCGCCCACGGCATTGCGGTCACCGTGGTGCCGATGGTGGCGGACGGCGACGGACGTCTGAGCAGCAGCCGCATCCGCCACGCCCTGGCGGCCGGTGAGATCGCCGAGGCGACGCGGCTGCTGGAGCGCCCCTATCGCTTCTTCGGCCGGGTGGTGCGCGGCCGCGGCCTGGGGCGGCCCCTGGGTTGGCCCACCGCCAATCTGCAGGTGGACGGTCGCAAGTTCCTGCCCCTGGAGGGGGTCTACGCGGCCCGCGCCTGGCCCCTCGGCCTTGAGGGGGGCGGCGCCAGGGGGCTCCCCCTGGCCGAGCCGGCGATGCCGGCGGTGATGAACCTCGGCCCGCAGCCCACCATCGATCCGCTCGCCCCTTCGGCGGTGGAGGTGCACCTGCTGGACCGCACAGTGGAGCTGGAAGGCCGCCAGCTGCTGGTGGAGCCCGTGATGCTGTTGCGGAGGCAGCGGCGCTTCCCTGGCCTGGAGGCCCTCAGCGCCCAGATCGGGGAGGATGCGGCGCAGGCGCGCCGCTTGCTGGCGGTTCAGGCCCCGGGGTAGGCGTGGGTGAGCCCCCAGCCGATGAAGGCGGCGATCCCACCCAGGAGCAGGATGCCGGAGACCAGGACCAGCATCGGATTGTCGGACCCGGCGGGATCGGAACCGCCGGAGTTGGGTCCGCTGGGAAGGTCGGCCATCGGGTTCACAGGCTTCCCCACACCCTAGACAGGAAGAACCCGAGCGGCTTCCACGCCAGATGAGCTTCTCCGCCGACAGCCCCAGCTCCACCTCCAGCGGCACCGCCGCGATCGAGCGGCTGCTCGACGCCAATCTCGATCGAGCCCGCGAGGGCCTGAGGGTCCTGGAGGACTGGGCCCGTTTCGCCCTCGACCGCGCCGATCTGGTGGCCCGCTGCAAGGACCTGCGCCAGCGGTTGGGCCGACTGCACCGCAGCCGCTACAAGCTGGCCCGCAACAGCGCCGGCGATGCGGCGGCCGGCATGACCCACCCCGCCCAGGACGCCCGCCATTCCCCCACCCAGGTGCTGGCCGCTAATGCGGCCCGGGTGCAGGAGGCCCTGCGGGTGCTTGAGGAGTTCGGCCGCGGCGAGGATCCGGAGCTGGCGGCCGAGGCGGCGGCGATCCGCTATGCGCTCTACGACCTGGAGGTGGCGCTGCTGCGGGCCGGCGGGGTCGGCGGGGGCGAAGATCGGCGGCGCCGCCTCGCGAGCGCCCGCCTCTATCTCGTCACCACCCCCATGCCGGAGCTGGTTCCTGTGGTGGCCCAGGCCCTTCAGGCCGGGCTGCGTCTGGTGCAGTACCGGGCCAAGGCGGATGCCGGCCTGGAGGACCGGCAGCGGCTGGAGCAGGCCCTTCACCTGCGCCGCCTCTGCGCCGAGCACGGCGCCCTGTTCCTGGTCAACGACCGGATCGATCTGGCCCTGGCGGTGGACGCCGATGGCGTTCACCTGGGGCAGGGGGATCTGCCGGTGGCCGTGGCCCGCCGCCTGCTGGGCCCGGAGCGGCTGATCGGCCGCAGCACCCATGCTCTCGGACAGTTGCACCAGGCGGTGGCTGAGGGCTGTGACTACGCCGGTGTCGGGCCCGTCCACGCCACCCCCACCAAACCGGGACGGGAGCCCGTGGGCCTTGCCACCGTCCGCGCCGCCGCGGCCGCGGCGCCGATTCCCTTCTTTGCCATCGGGGGCATCGACCTCGCCAATCTGGCCGCCGTGCGCGCCGCAGGCGCTGAGCGGGTGGCGGTGGTGCGGGCGATCACCGGCGCGGCCGACCCCGCCGCCGCC
>JBIIND010000371.1:0-2531 GCA_044337665.1 Cyanobium sp. | reverse complement strand
CCGGCTGGGCAGAGCGCGAAGCAGCTGCTCCCCAGGGCCTCCGCGTAGGAGCGGGCCTCCCGGGCCAGCTGGCGGTGACGGTCGGGATCGGGGCTCATGCCGTGAACCTGTTCCCGGTAGACCCGCTGCTCGTAGTGCCATTCCCGCCGCTCCTCCAGCACCGCGTCCGGCCGGGGCGGCAGATCCAGGAGCCAGCGCCGCACCTCACTCAGGTAGCCCCCTGGGGGGTGGAAGCCCTGGAAGGAGTACAGGAGGGGCCGCTCCGCCGGGCGGCGGCGGTTCCGTCGGGGGGATGGCTGAGGCAGCGCACCGGCCACAGGGGGAACGGATGAAGGCGCACGCCGCCGCGGCGCGACTCGGAGCGGGTGGTGTGGCTCCAGAACAGATCGGTGACGTCGGCGGAGCGCAGCGCCTCCAGGTGCTGCAACACCCCGATGTGCTGGCAGACGGTGGCCAGGGGCCCCTCCGCCATCCGTCCGCGCAGGGGTGGCTCGCTCGCCGTGCTGCGCCTGCTGGACGACCCCCACCTGCGCCGCAGGCTCGGGTCCGCGGCCGGCGCACCGTGGTGGAGCGGTACGGCCTCCAGGCCGGCCTCGATGGCTATGAGGCCCTGTTCAGCCGCCTGATCGAGGCCCGAGCCAGGCGCGGAAGCGCTCCAGCACCTGCCGCACCAGACCGGGCCAGTCCCGGTGGGCCGGCTGCCGCAGCAGGGTGAGGGTCGGGTACCAGGGGCTGTCCTCCCGATCCCGCAACCAGCGGGGATCGGGAGGACAGCCCCTGGGGGCCACCGTCAGGGCATCCCCCAGCCGGGCCAGCCCCTCCCGCAGCAGCGGCATGAGGGCGGGCTCCACCTCCAGCCTTATCCGCTGCCCCCGTTTCGGCAGTTCGGGGATCCAGCGCACGTATTGCAGGCTGTCCCCCAGACCCTGCTCGCTCCACACCACCACGTCATGCTGAGGCCGCGGATCGGCGCCGTCGCCGGTCGGCCATCCCTGCCAGTAGGGCCCCGGGCGCCAGGGTCTCAGGCTCCCCACCCCGAAGCGCCGCTCGGCGAGACGGTAGGCCTCGCCGTAGCGCTCCAGTCCGATCAGCGTCTGGCTGCGGCTCCAGGCGGTGATCGGTTCGCCCCCCGCCTCCCCATCCATGCAGGCCCGATAGGCGGCGTCCGCTTCTTCGAACCGGTTGAGATCCCGCAGGATGTTGGCGCGGTTGCGCAGGGCGAGGGACGCCTGGGGTTGGAGCTGCAGGGCCCGGTCGCAGGCGGCCAGCGCGGCCTCGGGCTCGTCGGCGAGCCACAGGGCGTGGGCCCGATTGGTGGCCAGGCGGTGATCCCCGGGCATGGCGGCCTCGGCCAGCGCCCAGGTCAGTGCCGCGGTGGGCCAATCGCCGCGCTGCTCCGCAGCAAGGGCAGCGGCGATGGGCTCCCACGGGCCGGAGCCGGCTGGGGGAGGGGTTTCTGCCAGCGGTCAGCTGTTGAGGGTGACCCCTTTGCCGAAGAAGGCGTTGGCCTCGGCCTGGTTGCGAATCTCCGTGGGCGACACCGCATTGCCAACCAGGATCACATCCTGATTCTCCTTGAAGTTGTTGATCACGATGCCGGAGCCTGAGAAGGTGGACTTGGCCGCCACGCTGACCATGTCGGCGACGGCATCGTTGCCGACATGGTCAGCGTGCCCGCGCCCACCCTGGCGGTGGAGGTGAACTGAATGGAGTCGCTGCCGCCGCTGGCGTTGATTGTGGTGCCGTTAGTGGTGCTGCTGGCAAAGACAATGGTGTCGTTGCGGATGTCGGTGGTGACCGTGGCCAGGGTGACGGCGTTTTGGAAGCGCACTTCGTCGCCACCGGTGGAGACGGGAGTGCCTGTGATGATGCGTGAATTGGTGACGGATTTTTGGAAAACAGACGATCGGTGCCATCCCCGTTCGCGCCGGTGCTGAGGTTGGCATTGAGGCCATCGACGCTGGAGTTTAATGTGACGGTCTGGGCCCGGGTCCTGGCTGGCAAGAAGGGTGAGATTCTTGATCGTGCTGCCGTCGGTGCTGCTTACACTCCATCCCTGCGCGTCGTAGCAGGCTGTGATCGGTTGGGTTGGCGGATTGAGCTGGTAGGTATTGCAGCGAAGGGTGAGCGTAGCGGGCATGTTCCGAAACCGCTTTTTCGCCAGACTAGCAGCACAGAGGAGAGCCTACTACGGAGCGGCGGGAGAAAAGAAAAGGGGCGCGGAGTTGGCAGAAGAAATGGAATCAGAAGCCAAGTTTGGTCAAATCAATTCCAGCTTCTCGCTTTTTCGCCGCGCTGCCATGCGAATCCGAGCCAGGATTCCGGTTCCGTTTACCGGGCCCCCGCCCTGCGTTGCACTCCGGGCCCGGGACGGATTCGTCAGACCCCCAGGGTCTGGGGAACACGGGACGACTGCAGCGGACTGCCGGCCGGGAGGATCAGGGAAGCGCCGCTCATCAAGGAGGGCTTGGGAAGCCCGAGAATCTCCAGAAGGGTGGGGGCGATGTCGGCGAGCCCGCCACGCTCCCGCA
>JBIIND010000370.1:0-2540 GCA_044337665.1 Cyanobium sp. | reverse complement strand
CGATCCCGCCAGCGGCACGCCGGCCTTCAAGCGGGTGCCCGTGCTGGTGCGGGGTTGAGCCGCTAGGCAGACCCTAAAGAAGTAGCCATAGTACAATAAGAATTACACGAGCAAGAGGTCCCGTTCCAAGGCTCGACTTAGCCTGCGAGAGTACAAGTCGCCATTTTCCGCCCACAACCCCCCGAACTCATTGCAAAGCAGCCTTACCCCTTGTTCTGTCCCAGCCTCCGGGATTTGTTTCCTAGACCAATGCTCTGCAGGTACGGCTGTCACACCATCTGCAAGGACACAAGAAGAAACGCTCTGAGACCATGATCGGCACCGCGATCAGCTACATCCGAAAGAGGCTGGATGCCCACCTGCAGGCTGCTCTCGCCATTGAGAGCGATGGCAGCTCTCGCCCCCTGGTCGACTTCGTGGACGGCGAAAAGCTCGACCCGCTTTCCGTGCCCATGGGGACCATTGGTATGCTCGTGGTTAATGTCAATGAAGAGCGCGAATTCATTGATGCCAATCGCTTTCAGCGCCGCGTCTCTGACGGTGTGGCATTCAGAATCGAGCGGCATCACCCCGATCTCCATCTGGAGATCGGGGTTTTATTTCTGGCTAAATTCAAAGATTATGCCCATGCCTGGAATCAGCTTTCCCAGGTGATGATCTTCTTTCAGGAGCATTCTTTCTTTGATGCTGAGCAGGATTCTGACCTGCCCGATGGGATCGGGAGATTGGTCTGTGAAATGTGCTCCCAATCTTTCCAGCAGCAGAATGAACTCTGGAGTTCTCTCAAGATCTCTCTGCAGCCTGCCGTCCTCTATCGTTTGCGCCTTCTCACTCTCAGCGGTCAGGCCACGCCGCAGCAGCCGCTTCCCATCCAGTCGGTGCGCACCCACGTCGTGCCCCGCGACCGCCGCAACACCCTTCGCTCGCCGCCCCCCGTGGAAGCCTTGTCTGATCCATGAGGCTCCCCTCTGATCCCAGCGCCATCAAGCTCCTTCCCCTCTACTCCGTTCCCGTTCCGCCATGTCTCCAAGCGCTTACGCCACTCCCGGGGTCTACGTCGAGGAAATTTCCACCCTGCCTCCCTCTGTCGCCGAGATCGGCACAGCCATTCCCGCCTTCATCGGCACCACCACCAACCACGTGGGCAAGGATGTGGTTGTCCAAGAAGTTAGTTCCCTCAGGGAATATGAGGATAAGTTCGGGCCTGCTGCCGCCACAGATTGGAAGGTAGCTTATGATAATGCCGCTGCTACCTTCAGCATCCTGGATGCCAAAGGTCAGGCTGTCGATCGCTTTTCCCAGCCCGAATCCCTGCTCTGGTATGCCATCGACCTCTACTTTCGTAATGGCGGCAGCCGCTGCTACATCTTTTCGGTAAGCCCCCTGGTTCCAGTCGCCCAAACCACTCTTGTCGGCCAGCTGCAGGCAGGGCTCGCCGAGCTGGAACGCTACGACGAACCCACTCTCGTTGTGATTCCGGAGGCGACCAAGCTTGGCCTTGTCGACTATGGCAGCCTCTCCACCGCGGCCCTGGCCCATGCCGCCAAGATGAAGGATCGCTTTGTGCTCCTTGATGCCAAAGCCTCTGTGTCCGCTCCGTTATCCTCCTCAGGCCTGGAGGCCATGCGAACTCCGCTCGGCATGGCCAATCTTGATCGTGGCGCCCTCTACTACCCCCCCCTCTGCACCGCCATCGCCCACCGCGTGGACGAGAAAACCATCAAGGTCACTGGTCTGCCAGCAGCATCCCTTCCGGAATCCACCAGCACGAAGGAATCCCCCAGCACGAAGGATGCCAAGAATGCTGAGGCCTCTAACACCACTACCCTTGATGCCCTGGCAACAACGCAGACGGCTTACTACAACACCATCAAGAAGCTACTCGCCGACCAGCGGGTGATCCTTCCGCCCAGCCCAGCCATCGCCGCTGTCATCACCGGAGTGGACCGCGAGCGTGGTGTCTGGAAGGCGCCAGCCAACGTCAGCCTTCAGGCCGTGATCGCCCCCAGCGTGCAGGTCACGGATGAACAGCAGGCCCTGCTCAATGTCGATGCAACCACCGGTAAATCCATCAATGTAATTCGTAGTTTTGCCGGCAAGGGCACGCTCGTCTGGGGCGCGCGCACCCTGGCTGGCAATGACAACGAATGGCGCTATATCTCTGTGCGCAGGCTCTTTATCACGGTTGAGGAGTCGGTCAAGAAAGCCACCGCCTTCGCCGTCTTCGAAGCCAACGACACGGCCACCTGGCTCAAGGTTAAGGGGATGATTGATAGTTATCTCTATACCCTCTGGGAGCGAGGTGCGCTGCGAGGCGCCAAGGCGGAGGAGGCTTATTTTGTCAATGTTGGTCTCAATAAAACGATGGCTGTCGATGACATCCTGCAAGGCCGGTTGATCGTGGAGATCGGGCTGGCCGCGGTGAGGCCTGCCGAATTCATCATCCTGCGTTTCAGCCACAAGCTCGCTCAATGAGCCAAAGCCCATAGCTCCAGCCTTCATCCCCCATCCTCCAGATCATCATGGCCACCTCACCTGCA
>JBIIND010000035.1:0-9811 GCA_044337665.1 Cyanobium sp. | reverse complement strand
CTGGAGGATCTGGCCGAAGCCGGACGGGCCGATCTGGAGGCCCGCCATTTCGCGGCCGGCGACGCCCTGGTGGGCATTGCGGCGGGCGGAACCACCCCCTACGTGCTGGGGGGCCTGGAGCACGCCCGCTCCCTGGGTGCCCTGACGATCGCCATGGCCTGCGTCCCTGCGGAGCAGGCACCGATGCCGTGTGACATCGACATCCGTTTGCTCACGGGACCGGAGCTGCTCACCGGCTCTACCCGCCTCAAGGCCGGCACCGCCACCAAGATGGCCCTGAACATCCTCTCAACGGGGGTGATGGTGCGGCTCGGCAAGGTCTACGGCAACCGTATGGTGGACGTGGCGGTCACCAACGCCAAGCTGGAGGACCGGGCCCTGCGGATCCTGAACGATCTGGGTGGCCTCGACCGGGAGCGAGCCGCCAGCCTGCTCTCCGCCGCCGGTGGTTCGGTCAAGCTGGCCCTGCTGATGGGCGCCAGCGGCCTCGATCGCCAGGCCGCTGGCGCCGCCCTTGAGCGTCACGGTCCCGGCCTGCGGGACGCGCTGGGCGCCCTTGGCTACACGCCCTCGGCGGAGCCCCCCTCCCAGGCGCCCCAATAGGGGGCAGTGAACAGATCGGTGCGGCGCCGGGTGTCGGCGGGCACCGCGTGGGCCGGCGTCATCAGGGCGTTACGCAGGGCGCTGTGGGCCCGACTGGGTGGCCGGGTGGCCGCCACCCTCTCGGCGGCCAGGCGCACGATGCGCTGGGCCAGCTCCGCATTGGCACGCAGGTTGTCAACCACCATTTCCACGGTCACCGACTCGTGCTCCTGGTGCCAGCAGTCGTAGTCGGTGACCATCGCCAGGGTGGCGTAGGCCATCTCGGCCTCCCGTGCCAGCCGAGCCTCGGTGTGATTGGTCATGCCGATCACATCGCAACCCCAGGAGCGATAAAGCTCCGATTCGGCGCGGGTGGAGAACGCCGGACCCTCCATGCAGAGATAGGTGCCGCCACGGTGCAGGCGCCGGCCCTCAGGCATCAGGCTC
Organism: Cyanobium sp.; assembly: GCA_044337665.1. Taxonomy (GTDB): domain Bacteria; phylum Cyanobacteriota; class Cyanobacteriia; order PCC-6307; family Cyanobiaceae; genus Cyanobium. The sequence continues at coordinate 8,782 of JBIIND010000035.1, read as the reverse complement.
TCCCCCACATCGGCCAGCATCCGGCTGAGCACGGCGCAGTAGGGATCGGCGGCCGTGACGTGGGCCACAGCGCCCTGGCCGAAGAAGCTGAGCGGACGCTGGTGGGTGCGGTCGATGAACTGATCGGGCACGAGCATGTCGAGGGGGCGCACCTGCTCCTGGAGGGAACCCACCGCCGAGACGGAGAGGATCCAGCGCACACCGAGGGAACGCAGGGCCCAGAGGTTGGCCCGGTAGGGAACCTCGGTGGGGGTGTAGGTGTGATGGCGTCCATGGCGAGCCAGAAACACCACCTCCAGCTCGTCGATGCGGCCGACCCTCAGGCTGTCGGACGGGCTGCCGTAGGGCGTCTCCACCTGTCGCTCCTCCACCCCCTCCAGCCCCTCCATGGCATAGAGGCCGCTGCCGCCGAGAACCCCGAGCCGGGCCGTCGCCAGGTCGAGGGCGCCGCCGGGGACGGAGGGGGCGGAGGGGGAACTCATCGGGGGCGGGGGAAGGGAATCGGGCACCGTTCTACCCCAGGGGCCCCCGGCCGATACAGTCATTTTTTCTTGCCCCACCCCCGTGACCAAGGCCCTGATGGACACCGACGCCGGCACCATCCACCTCGAGCTGTTCGATGCGGATGCCCCAGGCACGGTGGCCAACTTCGTCAAGCTCGCCAACGATGGCTTCTACGACGGCCTCGCTTTCCACCGGGTGATCGACGGCTTCATGGCCCAGGGGGGCTGCCCGAACAGCCGTGAGGGGGCGCCCGGCGTGGCCGGCACCGGCGGACCGGGTTACAAGATCCCCTGCGAGATCAACCGCAACAAGCACCAGGCCGGCAGCCTCTCCATGGCCCACGCCGGACCCAACACCGGCGGCAGCCAGTTTTTCCTCTGCCATGGCGCCCAGCCGCACCTCGATGGGGTCCACACGGTCTTCGGTCACACCGGCGACCTGGATGTGGTGCTGAAACTCAAGAACGGCAGCCGCATCCACAAGGTGACGATCGAGGCCTGACGGAAGCCGGGCTCAGCGCCAGACCACAAAAGCCCCGGGGGCCACGCTCAGCCGCGGACAGGCCGCTTGCGTCGCCCCCAGATCGGCCAGGGGCCGGATTTCCGGCTCCAGATCCACGCTGGGATGGCTGACACGCCGGCCATCCGGGGCCAGCAGCAGGCTCACCGCCCTGCCCCCCGGCCAGGTGGCGATGCGCTGCAACACGGAGGCCAGGTCGCCGGGACTCAGGGGCCGTTCTTCCGGAGCGCGCAGCAACAGCGCCAGCCGGGGCTGCGCCAGCAGGGCCAGCAGACGGGGATGCTCCTCCCGCTCCAGCCTTCCCCGCAGCCCCTCCAGCCGCTCCGCCAGCTGGGCGGTCTCCGCTTCCCCTTGCCAGCCCAGCACCGCCGTGGGACCGCACAGGGTGCCGTTCTCCACGGGTGGGGCGGAGCTCGCCTCCATCAGATGGCCGAGCTTGGTGCGTTTGGCCTGCAGATAGGCCGCGTTGTGGTCGCCGGCATCCATCACCAGGGGCACCCGGTCCACCACCTCCAGCCCATAGCCCCCCAAGCCGGCAATCTTGCGGGGGTTGTTGGTGATCAGCTTCAGTCGCCGTACCCCCAGATCGCTGAGGATCTGCGCCCCGACCCCGTAATTGCGCAGGTCGGCGGGGAAGCCCAGCCGCTCGTTTGCCTCCACGGTGTCCAGACCGCCGTCCTGAAGGCTGTAGGCGCGCAGCTTGTTGATCAGTCCGATGCCCCTCCCCTCCTGACGCAGGTAGACGACCACCCCCTCCCCGGCCTGCTCGATCAGCCGGAGTGCCGCCTCCAGCTGGGGGCGGCAGTCGCAGCGCAGCGAGCCGAAGGCATCGCCGGTGAGGCATTCGGAGTGCACCCGCACCAGAACCGGATGGGTGGCCTGTTCGGGTTGGCCCTTCACAATCGCCACATGCTCGCTGCCGTCGATTTCATTGCGGTACCCGATCGCCCGGAAGCGACCGAAGGCGCTGGGCAGGCTCGCCTCAGCCTGACGCCGCACGAAGCGCTCGGTTTCCAGCCGGTAGCGGATCAGATCGGCGATGGAGATCAGCCGCAGCCCGTGGCGGCGTGTGTAGTCGACCAACTGGGGCAGGCGGGCCATCGAGCCATCCCGGTTCTGGATCTCGCAGATCACGCCGGCGGGATAGAGGCCTGCCAACCTCGCCAGATCCACGGCCGCCTCGGTGTGTCCCGCCCGTTTGAGGACACCGCCGGGGCGGGCCCGCAGCGGGAAGACATGGCCCGGGCGACGCAGGTCGCCCGGGCGGGTGGTCGGATGGATCGCCACCTGGATCGTGCGGGCGCGGTCCTCCGCCGAGATGCCGGAGCTGACGCCGTTCTCCGGACCGGCGTCGATGCTCACCGTGAAGGCGGTCTGGTTGCTGTCGGTGTTGCGATCCACCATCAGCGGCAGATCGAGGCTGTCCAGACGCTCCCCCTCCATCGCCAGGCAGATCAGGCCCCGCGCCTCGGTGGCCATGAAATTGATCTGCTGGGGGGTGGCGAACTGGGCGGCGCAGATCACGTCCCCTTCGTTCTCCCGGTTTTCGTCGTCGACGACGACGATCGATTCGCCATTGCGGATCGCCGCGAGAGCATCGGGGATGGCGTCGAAGCGGATCGCGGGGGCAAGGGCCGGATCGTGGTCAGAACGGGTCAGCAGGGTGGGGAGGTGCCGTGGCTTCCTTTATAAAGCCCGGTACGATCCCCGCTTGCTTTTTCAGCGCCATGGCAGCCAGCAGCGTCGCGGTCATCGGTGCCAGTGGCTACGGCGGTCTCCAGACCCTGCGGCTGCTGCAGGGGCACCCCGGCTTCACGGTCACCTACCTGGGCGGGGAGCGCAGCAGCGGTCGGCGCTGGAGTGAGCTGGTGCCCTTTCTGCCCTTGCCCGGCGACCCCGTGGTGCGAAGCCCGGATCCCGACGCCATCGCCGCCGCCGCCGACCTGGCGGTGCTCAGCCTGCCGAACGGGGTGGCGGCGGGCCTGGTGCCGGCCCTGCTCGAACGGGGGGTGCGGGTGGTGGATCTCTCCGCCGACTACCGCTACGGCGATCTGGCCCGGTGGCAGGAGGTGTACGCCAGCGAGGCCCGCGAGGTGCCGCGCAGCGACGCCGATCTCTGCCGGGAGGCCGTCTACGGCCTGGTGGAGTGGGAGGAGTCAAGAATCCGCCGCGCCCGGCTGGTGGCCGCCCCGGGATGCTTCCCCACCGCCAGTCTTCTGGCCCTGTTGCCCTTCCTCAAGCAGGGGCTGATTGAAGCGGGGGGCATCGTCATCGACGCCAAGACCGGCACCTCCGGAGGGGGCCGTGCCGCCAAGGAGCACCTGCTGCTCGCCGAGGCGTCGGAGGCGGTGGCTCCCTACGGCGTGGTGGGGCACCGTCACACCAGCGAGATCGAACAGCTGGCCTCGCGGGTGGCGGGGCAGCCGATCCGTCTGCAGTTCACCCCCCACCTGATGCCGATGGTGCGAGGGCTGCTGGCCACCGTCTACGCCCGCCTGCGCGATCCGGGCCTGACCGCTGAGGACTGCTCCACGTTGCTGCGGGCCGCTTACCGCACCTCCCCCTGCGTGGACGTGCTGCCCGTCGGCACCTACCCCACCACAAAATGGGTGCGCCAGACCAACCGCTGCCTGCTCTCCGTTCAGGTGGACGATCGCACCGGCCAGTTGATCGTGATGAGCGCCATCGACAACCTGATCAAGGGCCAGGCGGGTCAGGGGGTGCAATGCCTGAATCTGATGGCGGGGCTGGAGGCCAGCGCCGGCCTTCCCCTGCTGCCCTTCTATCCCTGAGGGCCACCGCGGGGGGAGCGGCCCTCCCCCAGGCGTTCAGCGGCGAGCCGCACCGCCAGCGGCAGGATGCGATGTTCCTGGATCCGGATCCGCCCATGCAGGCTTTCCCGGTCATCGCCGGGCAACACCGGCACCGCGGCCTGCACCAGGATCGGTCCCGCATCCACCTCAGGCACCACCAGATGGGCGGTGCAGCCCGCCAGGGTGACCCCGGCCGCCAGGGCCGCCCCGATCCCATCGCGACCGCGGAAGCTCGGCAGCAGGGAGGGGTGGATGTTGAGCAACCGACCGGGGAAGGCGCCGATCAACACCGGCGTGACGATGCGCATCCAGCCGGCCATCACCACCAGATCCACCGCCGCCTCCCGGAAGGCGGTGATCAGTACCCCATCGAGAGCCTCGCGGCTGGGCTGGGTGCGGTGGTCGATCAGCCGCCAGGGGATTCCCAGCCGCTCCGCCCGCCGCCGGGCGCCGCAGTTCGCCTCATTCACCACCAGCATCACCACATCCGCCGCCAGCTCGCCTGAGCCACAGGCCGCCACCAGGGCTTCGAAATTGCTGCCGTCGCCGGAGGCCATCACCCCCAACCGAAGCCGAGGGGAGTTTTTGCGGTCGCCATCCCAACGGGCTTGCGGCGGCGGTGGCCACTGAATGCTCACGTCCGGGGTGCCCGCGACGGGAATGTCGCTACCGTCTGCGAAAGCGGGCATCGGATCCATGTCCCACCTCTCCATCCTGCCAACAGTTCTGCGCGATGCCGACCGCCTGGTCGCCAGCCTCGCGAGTCTCGGCCTGCGGCCCTCCCGCGGCGGCGAACTGTCGGGGTTTCATCAATCCCTGCCGGTGGAGGTGCGGGTGGAGGTGGAGAAGGGTCTCGCGCTGGGATGGACCCGCCAGCCGGATGGCTCCCTGGCTCTGGTGGGGGATCTGCAGCGGCTGAGCCGCTCCCGCCCGCTCCAGAGGCTGCTGGGGCGCATCACATCCGCCTATGCCGCCCGCCTGGCGTTGGAGGAAGCTGCCGCCCAGCTGCCCGATGCCCTCGTCCACCTCCGTGCCTGAGGGGGGCCCCGCCGGCGTCGGCCCGCTCCTGGCCCTCGATCTGCGCGAGCCTGGCCGCCACCTGGTCCGGGCCTGCCTGAGCCTCCAGCCGCGTCGGCTCACCCTCACCCTGCGGCTGCCGGCCTGGACCCCCGGCTCCTACCTGATCCGCGACTACGTGCGCACCCTGGAGGGCCTGGAGATTCACCAGGCGGGTCGCGAGCTGATGCCACAGCGGCGCGGGGTTGCCGAGTGGCAGCTGCACCTGGAGACGCTGGAACCACTGCTGATTCGCTGGCGCATCCTCGCCACCGAGCTGACGGTGCGCACCTGCCATCTCAGCGGAGACCATGGGTTCCTCGCCCTGGCCGGTGTCGCCCTGCTGGTGGAGGGGGAGCGCTGGCACCCTCACCGCCTGACCCTGCAACTGCCGGAGGGCTGGCAACCCTTTGTGCCCCTGCCCAGGCAGGCCGATGGCTCCTGGCTCGCCTCTGACTTCGACACCCTGGTGGACACTCCGATCGAAGCCGGCCCCCATCCCTGCCACAACTTCGTGGTGGCCGACGTTCCCCATCGCTGGGTGAGCTGGGGAGGCGATCCCGCGGCGGATGATCCCGCCTGGCTGGCGGATGTGGAGCAGGTGTGTCTGGCCACCTGTCGCCTGATGGGGGTGGAGCGGCCGCCGGCGGAGGACTATCTGTTCGTTCTGCACCTGCTGGAGCAGGCCTATGGGGGTCTGGAACACGATCGCAGCTGCGTGCTGCAGTACGGCAGACGGGCCCTGCGGCGACCGGAGGGACGCCGCAAACTGTTGCAGCTCGTCGCCCATGAGTACCTGCACCAGTGGAATGTGCGCCGCCTGCGTCCCGCGGAACTGGCGCCGATCGACTTCGGCGGGCCCGCCATCGTTCCCACCCTCTGGTTCGCGGAGGGGGTGACGAGCTACCTGGATCAATTCCTACCCGTGGCCGCGGGCCTGGGCGACGAGGCCTCGCTCCTGGAGGACCTGGGGGCCGATCTCAGTCGATTCCGCCTGACGGCAGGCCGACGGGTGCAGAGCCTGCGGGCCAGCAGCGAGGAGGCCTGGGTGAAGCTCTACCGCCAGGACGCCCACTCCCACGACACCCAGATCAGCTACTACCTCAAGGGGAGCGTGCTCACCCTGGTGCTGGACCTCCATCTGCGCCGGGTCGGTTCCTGGATCGGTGCCGTGCTGCGGCAGCTGTGGGGCAGCCACGGCCACTGGCGACGCGGCTATCGCCAGGCGGACCTGATCGCCGCCTTCGCCGACCATGCGCCGGATCTGTCCACCCTTCTGCCGCAATGGCTGGAGAGCACCGATGATCCGCCCATCGATGACGCTCTGCGCGAGGTGGGTCTACGTCTCGTCCCGGAACTGGGCTCCCTTCCCTTTGCCGGCTGGCAAACCGAGGTCAGTGGCGCCGGGGGGCTGCAGTTGCGCCGGGTCGACCGGGAGGGTCCCGCCCAGCGCGCCGGGCTGCAGGTGGGGGATGAGTTGCTGGCCGTTGATGGCCAGAGGGTTCGCGCTGACGACGAACTCGCCGAGCTGCTGGGGGCTTCGCCACCGCCGGAGGCGGTGGAGGTGCTGTTCTGCCGCGATGGCCACGTGCGCTGCCTGCCCCTGCAGATGGATCCCCCGGTGGTGGTTCGTTGGCGGCTTGCGTCCATCGAGGAGCCCGGCGAGGCGGTGCTGGAACGGCGAAGACGCTGGCTGGAGCTGCGGCCATGAACGCCCGCCCCCATCCTTTGCTGTGGGCTGCCGTCAGCGCCGCCCTGGTGAGCCTGGGAGCGTTGGGCTGGGTCGGGCGGGAGTTGCTCGACGACGGTGCCAGCCGCGCGGATGCCCGTCCCTCCCTGTTGGAGCTCCTGGATGATGTGGGCCGCTCCGCTGGCGGCTCCCCTCGCCCCGCCGCCCCGAGCCGCCCGTCGCCGCCACCCCCCGCTCCGCTGGAGTGGACCAGCCCGCTGGCCAAGGCCTGCCCGGCGGCCGATCCGACCCTCAGAAACCGGCTCGGCTCCGCGCTCGCCAACCTCCCCTCCATCCGCCAGCGGGTGGCGATCGATCCCTCCAACTACGGCCGGAGATTCCGCCAGGATGCCTTCGGCAACCGTCTCGATCCGACCCCCCGGGTGGTGGTGTTGCACGAAACGGTCTCCAGCCTCACTTCTGCTCTCAATACCTTCAAGACCCCCCATCCGCGCGATGAGGACCAGGTGAGCTACCACACTTTGGTGGGACAGGGGGGGGAGATCGTGGAAACGGTTCCGCCGGAGCGAAGGGCGTTCGGGGCTGGTAATTCCGCCTTCAATGGCCAGTGGGCCGTCACCAATCCCTCCGTCGGCGGCTCGATCAACAACTTCGCCCTGCATCTCAGTCTGGAAACTCCGCCGGACGGGGAGGATGAGGAGTCTGAGCACAGTGGCTATACGGCCGCCCAGTACGACGCCACCGCGATTGTGCTGGCCAACTGGATGCAGCGCTTCCGGATCCCCCCCCAGGCGATCACCACCCACCGCCATGTGGATCTGGGCGGCGAGCGGGGGGATCCCCGCAGCTTCGACTGGTCGGAACTGGAAGCCCGTCTCTCCGCGCTCGGGGTGCTCTGCTGAGAGCCCGCAGGCCCAGGGCTCAGATCAGGGGGCTGGTGGGTTCCCGCCGGGTGCCGTAGAGGAGGGCATGCAGGGCGGGATCCTGCATGTGACGCAGGATCCTGGCGGGATAGTCGAGCTTGCCGTTGTGCAGGTAGGCGAGGGTCGCCAATGCCTTGGCGTCCCGCGGGGAGCGGCTGGCGTTGAGGGTGCGCGTGGCGCTCAGGCCCAGTTCGCGGCGCAGACGGACGAACTTGCCCACCAACACGGCGACGTTTCCATCGGGATCAAGCAGCCGGTCCCGGGCGGCCATCTGCTCCTCCGGGCTGGCGTTGGCCGGCAGGAGGCCCTGCTTCACCAGTTCCCCCAGGCTGAGCTGGGCTGGCCCATGGGTGCTGAACAGACCCGAGTGGGCGGCCAGGGGAAGGTTTTCCCCTGGCTTGGCATGCTGCATTTCGTCGAACAGGATCGCGGTCACCAGCATCGGGTTGATGCGATGGCGGGCGGACTCCCGCTGGATCACCGGCCGCAGTTCCTCCAGCCGGGAAAGGGTATGGGAACGGAGGGGCTGGAACTGATCCAGGCCTTCGCTGAACAGCTGGGCCAGCCGGGGCTGGGGACCGTGGACCCCGAAACGGCGATGCAGCTCCCGCAGTTCGTCGGCACTGAAATCCGTGGGCTCGGGGCGCAGGCCTTCGCTGCTGGAAGCATTGGGGTCATTGCCCCGGCTGGTCACGCTCTCCAGCAGACCCGGATCCGTCACCACCACGGGGAGGGGGGGATGGGGGACAGCGGTGAAGCCCAGGAGCGCCAGGGGGAATGCCGCCACAAAGGCACCAAGGCAGCGCCGGGGGCGCGAAGTCTGGGGGAGGAGCCGGCGACGCAGGGACACGGACCGCAGGGGGCAGGGGTCGTGAATGGGAACCGGTGATGCAAATCTCAACTTCAACACTTTAACGTTCTTTTCACAAGCTCACCGCCGGGCACGCGCAGTCCGTCCGCTGGCCCACACACAGGCCGCAGCGCTTGCCGACCCTCGACTTGCCTGGATACGGTCTGGGGGCCCAGAAACGGCGTCGCCGTGGCCATCCCCCCCCTCCCGCCGCTGGACGGCCAGGATCCTGCCGTGCTCTGGCAGCGCTTCCACTCCCTCCTCTGGCACGACGCGGAGATGGGTTTCTGGCTGGACGTGAGTCGCATGGCCATCGGCCGTGAGGATCTGGAGGCGCTCGAACCGCGCTTCGCCCAGGCCTTCCCGGCGATGGGCGCCCTGGAGGCTGGCGCCATCGCCAACCCCGATGAACAGCGCATGGTGGGTC
>JBIIND010000369.1:0-2543 GCA_044337665.1 Cyanobium sp. | reverse complement strand
CCCGGGGTCCTGGAGATCAACCTGCCCATCTGCCACCGCTGGGCCGAGTACGACGGCTGGCTGCGGCGGATCGATTCGGCTGGCGCTTCGGTGGGGCTGCGCAGCTGGAAGGAGGACGACGACGGAGGGCAACAGGGGACGGGCGGCGGCAACCACCTGCTCTGGGGCGGTCCAAACCTGGCGGAGCACCCCTTCTTTCCGAGGCCGGCCTGGCTGGTGGGGATCCTGCGCTACTGGCAGCACCATCCGTGCCTGGCCTACCTGTTCAGCCATCCCTGCGTCGGGCCGGCCTCCCAATCGCCGCGGCCCGACGAGGCGGCGGGCGCCATCGCCGACCTGGAGCTTGCCTACCGCTGCCTGGAGAGGGCCGGGGAGCGGGAGAACGGCGATCCACGCGGCGACCACCGGGAGCTGATCGGCGAAACGCTGCGCCACCTGCATGCCGACCGCAGCGGCAACAACCACCGCAGCGAGATCAGTGTGGACAAGTTCTGGAATCCGGGCACCCCCGCGGGCTGCCTGGGGCTGGTGGAATTCCGGGCGCTGGAAAGCCTGCCGGAGGTCACCTGGAGCAGCACCATCGCCCTGCTCTGGAGCGCCCTGGCGGCCCACCTGCTCAACCCGGCCCATCGCCCGCCGCGCCTGCGCGACTGGGGCCGGGAGCTGCATGACCGCCAGCTGCTGCCCAGCCAGCTGTGGCATGACCTGGACATGGTTTTGGCCAGCCTCGCCAGCGACGGCCTGGAGCTGGAGGTGGAGGAATTCCGGAGGATCTGGCAGTGGCGGTTTCCGCCGCTGCTGAGCTGGCGGGCGGATGAGGAGAACGGTGGGCAGCTGGAGCTGCGGCCGGCCCTGGAACCCTGGCCCCTGATCTGCGACTTCCCCCGCGAAGGGGGCTTCACCAGCCGCTTCGTGGACGGCTCGCTTCGCCGCTTTGAGGTGTGCGCCGATCCGGCCTTCCGCCACAACGGCGAACTCTGGCTGAACGGCCGGCCCCTGCCGCTGCCGGCTCCAGGGGGCGGCGAAGGACAAGGTCTGTTGGCGGTGCGCTTCCGCCAACAGCGGCTCTACCCCTGCCTCCATCCGGCGATCGCCCCCCACCTGCCCCTGGTGCTGCAGCTGCGCACCCAGGCCGGCCGGAGCAGCTACGAGCTGAATGGCGGCGGCACGCGCTTCGAGCGGCTGGCAACGGATCCGGACTGGCCGGATCAGGCCCCGCCCTGGCGGGGTCGCCTGCACCCGGACGATGTGACGGTCGACCTGCGACTGGAGGACGGGCCGATCACCAACTGACGCCGTGCAGCTTGGGCAGCGGTGCCGTGCGGGAGGTGACGGCGAAGAGGCGGGGGATGCGGGCGCTGTTGTAGACGCGGAACTCCCGCAGCACGCTGGCCCCCTCGTCGCGCACCGCCTGATTGAGCACCAGGGAGCCGTCCGGATCGGAAACGGAGCGGTGGAAGGTGCCGGGAGGGATGCGCAGGATGTCACCGCCGCTGTCGAGGCGGACGATGTGGAAGGGATAGTTCCAGCCGAGGTTGACCAGGAAGAAGGTGCGGCCACCGTGCAGGGCCAGCAGGTTGTCCTCCTGGTGGGGATGGAGATAGAACTGCCAGGCGCCGGTTTCCGGATCGTCCGGCGGGCTGACGGCGGGGCCGCTGTGCACCACCAGGTCGCGGGCGTTGGAGGTGGGCACCGTGATGTCGAAGAACCGCACCGCAGGGGTGTCACGGAACTTCTCGTAGGGGATGAGCTCGAACATCGGCGCCGGTCTGGGGCCAGGGGAGTGGCTTTCCTGAGGGCGGGGGAGGGAGGCGGTCATGGAGGGGCGCGGCCGCCGGAGGGCGTGCGGCGCAGGGCTGGGGGGTTATTCAGTGAACCGAACCACGAACCGCTGAAAGGGTGCGGTTGACTACCAAACCCTGGATCTGACCGGCCAGTTCCGGGAGTGGTTGTCGGCGATGCAGGGGTTGGACTGGCTTTCCGTTCTGAACCGAAGCGGCAGCCAACGGGACGATCCAGCCCAGCCACCGCGTGCCGCGGCCGAACCTGGGAAGGGGGCCAGGCCACTTGTGCTAAGTTGTAATTTTTGCAACTCTCGCAGAATGCTGCAGGCAGAGAACACTTCTCGGCGCCAGATGCGAGTGAAGCTCGGAGAATTGATCTACCGCAGCGGTCTCTATCGCGGCCTGCTCACGCCCCATCCCCATCCCAGCCGGGGCATCCGTCTGCGGTTGTTTGATTACCTCAAGCATTACCTCGATCAAGCCGACGCCTGCCCAGCCGATCTGGAGATCGGCGAGCCGGCGATCACCCTGCGCTGTGATCTCAATGATCACATGCTGAAACCCTATCTTTTCGGCGAGCGCGGCCTGTACGAAGCCGAGGAAATAAACCACTGCGCCACCTACCTGCGCCCAGGCGATGTGTTGCTTGACATAGGCGCCAACCATGGATTCTGGTCTTTTTTACTGGCAAGCCGCCAGCCTGACGTCCAGCGGATTGTGGCCGTAGAGGCCAATCCCGAGCTGGCCGAACGCATCCGC
>JBIIND010000368.1:0-2551 GCA_044337665.1 Cyanobium sp. | reverse complement strand
CTCGCCCGCCTGCCCCAGCAGCGGAGACCAGGGTGGCGACCCGGCGGCGCAGTTACCGGGAGGGTCGCGAGCTGGAGGCGATCGAGCGGGATCTGCCGGCCTGGGAGAGCCGCCGCACCGAGCTGGAGGGCCAGCTGGCCGCGCCCCAGGCCCTCCACCATGGCGAGATCGAGCAGCGCAGCCTGGAGCTGGCGGAACTGCTGGAGCGGATCGCGGCGGCCGAGGAGCGCTGGTTAGCGCTCAGCGAGCTGCCCACCTGAGCGGCGCCGGCGGTGGGGGTGGGCCATCTCCGCTCCCTGCACCGCACCGGGGCCGCCACCATCGGCCCGGGGCACCAGCCCGCAGACAGGACCGCTGGGCTCCGGCAGAAGCCAGGGCTGGCGCCGGCACGGCGCTCCCTCGGCCTCGGCCTGCTTCATCGCCGTGGGCTTGTAGTCGTCCTCGCCGCGATGGGCCTGCATCTGATCGCCCATTCGCCGCAGGTAGAGGTCGTTCGACCAGATCACCTGGCCGTGCTCGTAGGCCTCGCAGGCGGCCTGCAGGGAGGGGAAGCGCTGGCTCACCACCCCGCTCGGGGCGCACTGCTTCCAATCGAGCACCTCCTCAAAGCTCAGGCCGCGACGCCACTGACGCTGCTCGGAGAGGTAGCAGTGGTTCTCCGGACCATTGATCCAGAAGAGTCGACCGTTGTGGTCGATGAAATGGCGGTCGCGCCGCTGGCGGATACGGGTCATGGGCCTGGCTTGCCTGCGCCTCTTCCCCACTGCTAGCCGGACCGGGGCCGATCCGCCGCCTCAGGGGCGACAGTGGGGATGGATGTTGGGATTGTCAACATGGATCAGCGGGGGCGCACATTGGCCACCTGACCCCTCGGCGGGGCACCTATGGTTGGGCGCGGTTCGTTCCGGCTCTGAGGGGCCGGCATCTGGCATGAAAAGCATCGACGAGCACATCGAGAAGGACAAAGCCGAGATCGAGGCGGCCAAGGTCGCCGGCGATGACGGCAAAGTGCGCCACCTCGAAGAGGAGCTCAAGAGTCTCGAGGAGTACAAATCCCACCACCCGGAGGACTCCCACGACCCCACCCCGCTTGAGGTGTTCTGCGACCTCAACCCCGATGCCCCCGAGTGCCTCGTCTACGACGACTGAGTCGCCCTTTCGACGGACACCCCCTGTTGGGCCCAGGTCGCCGGGATTTCTCCCGGGACCTGGGTTTTTTCTGTGGGATCAGCCGCCAGCTCCTGCGCTGCGGCCAGCGCCTCCCACACACGGGCCTTGAGCGGCTCCAGACCGAGGGATGCGGCCGCTGAGATGAGCAGCGGCAAGCTTCCGGCATGGCCCTCGATGCGGGCGGCCACATCCCGCCGCTGCTCAGGGTTGAGCGCGTCGATCTTGTTGAGCACCACGAGGCGGGGTCGCCCGTGGAGACCGTGGCCGTAGGCCACCAGCTCCCGCTCCACCACCGCCAGATCCTCAACCACGTCCTCCGCGGTGGCGTCCACCAGGTGCAGCAGCAGGCGCGTGCGCTCAATGTGGCGCAGGAAGTCGTGGCCGAGGCCCGCCCCGCGGGAGGCCCCGGCGATCAGCCCGGGGATGTCAGCGAAGACGGTGCCGTCGCCGCTGGGGCGACGCACCACCCCCAGGTTGGGCACCAGGGTGGTGAAGGGGTAGTCGGCGATCTTGGGCCGGGCGGCGGAAAGCACGGCGATCAATGTGCTCTTGCCGGCGTTGGGCAGGCCGATGATGCCCACTTCCGCCAGCAGCTTGAGCTCCAGCTGCAGCTGCCACTCCTCGCCGTCCCGCCCCTCGGTGTACTTCTCGGGAGCCCGATTGCGGTTGCTGAGGTAGTGGGCATTACCCAGCCCACCGCGGCCGCCGTAGGCCACCACCAGCTCCTGGCCCGGCGCGGTGAGATCCCCCAGCAGGATGGCGGTGCGGGCGTCGCGCACTTCGGTGCCACAGGGCACGCGGATGAGCAGGGGCCGGCCGCTGGATCCGCTGCGGCGGTTCGGGCCACCGCGCACGCCGGCATCGGCGGCGAACAGGCGCTGGTACTTGAAATCGAGAAGGGTCTGCAGATTGGCGTCGGCCACCAGCACCACGTCGCCACCGCGTCCGCCATCCCCGCCGGAGGGACCTCCTGCGGGAACGTATTTCTCACGGCGGAAGGCGGCGATGCCATCGCCGCCGCGGCCGGCCCGCACCACGATGCGGGCCTGGTCGATGAACTGCACGGAAAAGCGGCCGTCCGGGCCGTCGGGTCCCCAACCCTAGGATCCGGCGGTCGCTGGGCTGGTTTGGCCGACGTTTGCTTCCAGCAGGTCAGCAAGACCTACCCGCCCCGCCGCGGTGCCGCCGACGGAGCGCCGGTGCCTGTGCTGCGCGCCCTCGATCTCACCATCGCCGACGGTGAATTCCTGGTGCTGGTGGGCCCGTCGGGCTGCGGCAAGAGCACCCTGCTGCGGCTGCTGGCGGGGCTCGACACCCCCACCAGCGGCACCATCCATGTGGGCGGCCGCGAGGTGACTGAGCTGCGGCCGTCGCGGCGGGA
>JBIIND010000401.1:0-9850 GCA_044337665.1 Cyanobium sp. | reverse complement strand
ACGCCGGTGCTGCACACCAGCCGCGGGGAGGTGCTCTGCCGCCACCCCGCCGAACGGCGGGCCCTCGGGCTGGCCCTCGCCGCCGTCATGGCTCGGCTGGCCGCCTCCCTGGCGCCGCGGCTGGGCTACCTGATCAGCAAGGGGGGCATCACCAGCCACACCCTGCTGGCCGATGGGCTGGAGCTGGCGGCGGTGGAGCTGCAGGGCCAGCTGCTGCCAGGCCTGTCGCTGGTGCGGGCGCCGCAGGGGGGCGTGGCCGGTGCGGCGGGGCTTCCCGTGCTCACCCTGCCTGGCAACCTCGGCGGGGCGGACACCCTGCTGGAGGTGTGGCGGCGGATGGAAGCGGCCTGAAGCCGCCTGCTGCCCGCCCCCGACCACCCCACGCTCATTCCGGACCGACGTAGCTCTCGGCCAGCAGCTCCACTGGATGGCGCACGGGGATCGGCCGGGGAGCTTCGGGCATGTGCTGGCGGATCTGGAGGGTGCAGCCGATATTGGCGCTGACCGCCAGGTCGGCGGCGGTGCCGCTCAGATCGGCCACCTTGATCCGGCCCAGCTCGGCGGCCTCTTCGGGCTGCACCAGGTTGTAGATGCCGGCGCTGCCGCAGCAGACGCCCGCCTCGGTGGCCTCGCGGATCTGCACGTGGGGGATGCGGCGCAGCAGGGCGCGGGGCTGGTCGCGGATGCCCTGGCCGTGGAGCATGTGGCAAGCGTCGTGGTAGGCCAGGCGCAAGGGGCGCTCCGCCGTGGCGGGGCTGCCGTCGGGATGGCGCAGGGGGCGCAGGGCCTCCAGAAAGTCGTTGCGCAGGCCCTGGCGCTCCAGGTACTCCTGGATGTCGGCCACGCGGGCGGCGAAGGGCTCCGCCTCCGGATCGCCCACCAGCAGGGCGCCGTAGGCCTTGAGGGTGTGGCCGCAACCGGAGGCCGCCACCAGGATCGCGTCGAGCGGTTCCGGGCCGGCCGGCTTGCCGGGCCCCAGCACCGCCGCGAAGCTGGCGATCAGGGCGCGGCCCAGCTCCCGGGTGTGCGCCTCCTCCCCCTGATGGTGGGTGACGGCGCCGCAGCAGCCCTGGGCGGGGGGGATCACCACCTCGAAGCCATTGGCGCTGAGCACACGCACCGCCGCGGCGTTGACGGCCGGATCGAAGAGGCGCTGCACGCAGCCGAGCACCAGGCCCACCCGAGCGCGCCGCTCACCGACGGCGGGCACCACCAGGGGCAGGTCGTCACGGAAGGCCTCCGGCGCCAGGGCGGGGAGCAGCCGCTCCATGGCCGCGATCTGAGGGCCGAACAGGCGGGTGAGGCCGCTGCTCCTGGCCAGGGACTGCAGCGGTGTGCCGGCGTAGGCCCGCAGCGGCTGCAGCAGGGCCCGCAGCCGCGCCGGATAGGGCAGGAGAGCGAACAGCACCCGCCGGAAGGCCCGCTGGGCTGGCGTGCGCAGCTCCGGTGCGTTGAGCTTCGGCCGGGTGGCCTCGATCAGCTGGTCGTAGCGCACCCCCGACGGGCAGGCCGTGACACAGGCGAAGCAGCCCAGGCAGGAATCGAAGTGCTTCGCCACCGTGGCGTCGAGCTGCAGCTCGCCGGCCTCGATCGCCTTGAGGGTGTGGATGCGGCCCCGGGGCGAATCCATCTCGCTGGCCAGCACCCGGTAGCTGGCGCAGGTGGGCAGGCAGAAGCCGCAGTGGACGCAGGGGTCGGCGAAGGCCATCGCCCGCTCATCGCCCAGCTGGGAGCCGGCAAGGCATGGGGCCGGATCCGTGGCGGAGAGGGGGGAAGCCATGGGGAAACCGCTAGCGCGACCTAATCCTGGCAGCTCTCCGTAGGTCGACAGACCAGGGCGCCCAGGCGCTGGCAAGGCCAACAGAAGAGTCCTTCTGCGAAAAGGCTCAGCCAGCCAGCATGACGGCGATCCAGCAGGGGAGAGCGACAGGGTCGAGGGCACGCAAGGCTGTGCTGGCAGCCACTCCTGGACAAGGGCGCTGGAACCGAAGATCGGGATCGAACGCCTCGGGCCTATGCCAATCCAGCACTTCAAGCCGTCAGTGTTCAAGCAGTCAGTGTTCAAGCCGTCAAACCGCAGGGCTCACGTCCTGCAGCGGGCAAGCAGGCGGCGGCGAGTTGGTTTGGCTACCGTCATCGCCGGCCTGGGGATAGGGCTGACCGGTTTTCTCTGGATAGCTCCCCAAGGACTAGCCCAGAAACCCACTCAAGCCAAGACAATTCGGATAGGGGTGAGCAAATTCGGGTCGGTCCTCAACTACATCTATGCACGCCGGTCCCTCGACCCTATTCTTGCGCAGCGGGGGGTGAGCGTGGAATGGAAGCAGTTCGTGGCTGGCCCCCAGCTCATGGAGGCCCTGGCAGTGGGGTCGATTGATTTCACCTTTACCGGCGAGCCACCACCGATCTTCGCCCAGGCCGCGGGCACACCAGTTGTTTACGTGGCCAATGAGCGACTTGGACCTGGTGCGGTGGCGGTTCTCGTGCCCCGGGGCTCCAAGCTGCGCAGCGCCGCCGACCTCAAAGGCAAGCGGGTGGCGATCACCAAGGCCACCAATTCCCAATACATTATCAACGAGGGACTTCGCCGTGTTGGCCTCAGTCCCAAAGACATCACTTCGGTTTATCTCACACCCGCAGAGGGTCGATCGGCCTTTGAGGCTGGCAAGGTGGAGGCCTGGTCTACCTGGGATCCATTCCAGGCCGCGGCAGAGAGGGGCAGCGGCGCTCGGATTCTCTACGATGGCAAGGGAATCCAGCCAAATACAGGCTATTACCTCTCCACCCGTGCGTTCGCGAATGCGAACCGATCCACGCTGCTAACCGTTCTGAAAGTGATCGATGCCACCAACACCTTCGCCAGCCGCAATCCCAAAGCCGTCGCGGAGGTTCTCTCGCCCCGCTACGGACTGCCAGTCGACGTCCTTGAGGCGGTCGAGAAGCGGCGGGAGCATGGGCTTCAACCGATTGATGCCCGAGTGATCGCGGGTCAGCAAAAGGTGGCGGATGGATTTTACCGCGAGAAACTTCTGCCACGGCGAGTGCAGGTGGCAGAGGCTGTCTGGAGACCTTGAAGGATGCCTCCGTTCGCCCTCAGCCAGGCAGCTTCGAGCCCTCCTGGAAGCCCGGATCTCCCCCAGGTCCTGTCCAGCTTTGGCATCCTCGTGGGGACCACCCCCGCGACTCTGCCTGGCGAGCTGGAGTGCTTGCGCGGCCGTTTCAAATTAGACGTGGAAGAGGCGGGGAGGCTCCTCTGCGCCCTGGATCCCACTCTGGCCAAGCTTGGCCTGGTGGAGCCCCTCTTGCATCGAGACCTGCTGCAACTTCGGCGGGGGGTGGCCGCCAGTGAAGAGCATCTGGCACGCTTCTGCCGCTTCCATGTTCACGACGATGACGAGGGTCGCTATGTGGTCGCCGGCACCTGTCAGTTTGGCTTTGCTATCCCCGGATTCGAAGATCTCCGCCTGACCCTCGGCCCGGGTGATTACCTGAAGATCCCCGCAGGCACCGAGCACTGGTTCAGCCTCGGGCAGCAGGGAATCCTCCAGTCCGTTCGCCTCTTTTCCAGCACCAGCCCCATGAGCACCACCTACACCGGCCGCGTTCACCCCCCGAAGTGACGCACCACCGCCTCGGCGCAGCCGGAGCAGCTCACCGCCGTCGGCCTGCGCCATCGCCGCGGATCAAGGGGCCTTCCTGCGTCCCCGGGCCGTAGAGGAGGCGCGACGACGGCTGGCACCCCCGGCCCCGCCGTCCTCGCCCATCCCGCAGACGAGCCGAAAGCCCACGAAGTTGTCCCGGAAGATGGGGCTGCTTCCCCCGCGGGAGGCGGATCGGCACTGGCGGGGATCACTGCACCAGCAACCTCCCCGCAGCACCCGATCCTCCTGCTTGGGATTGTTGAGCAGGGCTGGATCAGGCTCTTCCCAGGCTTGGCCATCAGGTGGAGCCCCGAGAGGGGAGGGATGCCAAAGGTCTTGACACCACTCCCACAGCTGGCCATGCATATCGGCCACGCCCCAAGCGTTCGCCAGGCCCATCTCCCCCACCGCTGTCGGGCCCTGGCGGAAGGGTCCGTGGCGGCCTTGGCCATAGGCATAGGTGCCATCGAAGTTGGCCCAGCGGGGGTCGAGGCTGTCCCCGGTGTGGAACGGGGTGGTGCTGCCAGCCCGACAGGCCGCCTCCCACTGGCTCTCGCTGGGGAGGGAAAGTCGGGGTGCCGTCTCGCCCACGGTCTGTGCCAGCCAGTGATTGAGACGCCGCAACCACTCCTGGCAGTCCAGCCAGCTCACCGAATCGACCGGCAGGCAACCGGGCCTGGCAAACCGCGACCAGAGCCCGGAGGGCTGGGCGGCGGAGGGGGACGGGTTCAGGTCATGGCCGGGGGTGACGGGCGGCAGCAGCGCCACCGCACGCCACTGGGCCTGGGTGATCGGCATCCTGGCGATGCCGTAGGCGGGCAAGGCCACAGTTCGCGGCGATTCCACATCCACACCGACGCATTCCGGGAAAATGTTGCTGTAATCCTCCCGACCCTCCTCACCGGGTTGGGAGCCGAGTGAATGGCTGTGCGCCGGCACCATCACCAGCTCCAGGATTTCACCATCCGGCAGGGGCACTCCCCAGACCGCCACCGGCACCACCCTGGAGGTGACCGCCCCTGCCTGGCAACAAACGGTGAGGGTCGGCACGGTTCGACCGCAGGGGCTCCCCCAGCGCGGCAGGTCCCGCACCGACCGTTGCTGCAGGCCCCGCGCCGCGCCCTGGAGTGGGGGCAGGATGGCATCGATCCGCTGCGCATCGATCTCGCCGTCGAGCGCCTTTTCCCCGAGAAGCTCCAACAGGGCGTCCTCGATCCGCTCCACCCCTTCGCCCTCGAGATCCACCAGCCCCAAGGCCGCCGCCGCAGCGCGGCGCAGCTCCGGCTCGTTGTTCTGGCCGCGGGCCCCATCCTCCAGAGCAGCCACGGCGGCCGGCGTGGCGAGCAGACCAAGCACCGTGGCGGCATCCTGGCGTTCGGGAATCGCCAGCTCCGGATTTTCCAGCATCTGGCCGAGACGCTCGCTGACGAGCCGCCGCACCGCATTGCGACTGCTGGCGTCGGCCAACGGCGACGCCATCGCCGCCAGCTTGCCGATGGCGTCCCGCCTTTCGCTGTCCACAGGAACGGAGAGCTCCCACAGCCATTTGTGGGCCCGCTGCTCCTCCAGGCGGATGCGCTCCTCTTCGGGATCGAGATCCGCGAGCCGACCGAGGCGGTCCGGTAGGTCGCGGGGCAGGCGCGTGGGGGTGTCCTGCCCCTTGAGCCGATCGTGGCAGGCGTCCCGCAAGGCGAGGACAAAGCCACGCATGCCTTCCCGCTCCATCGGGTCGCGACCCTCCAGATCGGCCACGAAGGGTTGGCAGGGTTCCCCCTCTTCGAGCCGTTCCCGCTGGCGGAGGGCCGCGAGGTAATCGGAGAGTGGATCGAGGGGGAAGCAGAGGTCATCCAGATCGGCGCCGGGGTGGTGGAGCAGGCGCTGCTGCACGAGGTAGTCGATCAGGGCTTGGCGCTGGCGCGGGAGGGTCATGCCGATGCCTTCGGGCGCATCGGCGGCGAGGGCCCGCTCGGCCCGCTCGCGCCGGAAGGCGAGCGGCTGGTACAGGGGCCGGCCGTCCGAGCCCTGCTGATGGCTGGCCAGGGCGAGCACCTGCAGGCTCCTCTGCACCAGCGCCGGGGAGATCTCCAGCCCGGCGCGGCGTCGGTCCTGGGGACTGGTGGTGCTGTCGAGGCGGTTCACATAGCCGAGCATCAGATCGGGCACGGAACCGGCCAGGAGCCCCTGCCCCTGCTCCCGTTTGGCGATGACATCGTCGATGAACATCTGCGCGAGCATCACCGAGATCGGTTTGTTGCCAACAATGCGGCGCAGCTGGTTTTGGGCCGGCATCAGCTCGTTGTCATCGAGCCGATCATCCAGGCCCTGATCCCGCAGATATTCGAGGAAGAACGACTGCAGCCGATCGATGGCAATCTGCAGCGGCGTGATCAGGGTGACCGCCCGTTCCGAAAATCCTTCGGTGCCGCTGCGGCGGCTGGTGAGCAGGATCAGGCCGGGGGGAAGGGTCTGGCGCACCTGCTGGCGGGCCGCCTCCGGCAGTTCGGAGAAGTGATCCACGATCGGGATCAGGCGCTTGTGGCGCAGCAGCACGTCCACCAAGGCGGGATCCAGGCTGCCTTCTCCGATGCTCTCCTCGAGCCAGAGGCGCACCCGTTCAGCCACGCTCTCGTTCGCGTCGAGGGCCCGATCGATCAGCACCGGCAGTCGCCG
Organism: Cyanobium sp.; assembly: GCA_044337665.1. Taxonomy (GTDB): domain Bacteria; phylum Cyanobacteriota; class Cyanobacteriia; order PCC-6307; family Cyanobiaceae; genus Cyanobium. Next base: position 3,539 of record JBIIND010000401.1, on the reverse strand, counting down.
GCGGTTGCCCAGGGCGCCCTCCAGGGCCCAGAAGGCCACCCGCACCGCCAGGCTCGTCTTGCCTGCGCCACCGTCGGCGGAGATCAGGATCAGGTGGGCTTCGCTTCCTTCCACCGTGCCGAGCAGATGGTCGGGGGTGAGCAGCAGCACCTGGGGCTTCAGGCCCGGCGGCTGAAGGCGAAGGGCGAGGGGGACGTGAACGCGACGCTCCGCCACCGTGGGCAGCCGGGCGAAGGCGTGGGCCACCTTGTCGACGTGGGCATCCACCCAGGCGTCGAGCTCGGCGGGGCCGTAGCTGGGGGGGGCGGGGACGGCGCCGGCATCCCGGGGCGGCGGATTGGCGGCCAGGCGCACGATGGCCTGTTCAAACAGCTCCGGTCCAGAGGCCCCTCCTCCGGCCTCATCGGCACAGAGCATGGGCGTGCAGTGGCTCTGCACCCGGGTCTTGAAACGTTCAAGCGCTTCCTGGGCCGCCGGATCCCGTTCAAACGCATTCTTGAGATCGCTGGTGAACTCGAGGAAGAAGGCATGGATCGGCTTGCCGGCGTCGAGGGCGGCCTCGAATTCCAACTCGGTGATCGACAGCCCGCTGCCGTCGTTGGCGAGGGAGCCATAGCGATAGGCGAGCAGCAGGAGGTAGTGATCGGCGGCGCGCACATCGTTCTGACAGGTCGCCACCACCGGTTCCGGCGAGCCGCCGTAGCTGTCCCGATAGGCATGGCCAGCGCGGGTGATCAATTCCTTGACCCGCTCCCGCTCCTTGACCAAACCGAGATAAGGGCTGGAGATATAGAAGCTGTGCGATTCCCGCGCTGCCGCCCGACGACCTCCCATATCCGCGCCCTGAGCTGATGCCCGCCGACTGCCTCCCAGGTTGCCTGGTGGCCGGCCGGCGCTCAGAAGCGGTAGCCGATGCGGGCGTAGAGGCCCTGGCCCAACAGCCAGTTCTTCCAGATCGCCTCGGTTCCCCCGGTGGAGAACTGCTGGACATAACCGAGTTCGGCACTCCAGTGGTCGCCGGAGAGCCAGCGGCCGAGCAACCCGGTGGAGCCCACCGTGTCGCGGAACTCCGCCTCGCGCAAGCGGGTGAACACCCCGCCGACCCCCACGAAAGGCACCAGCTGCAGGGCCTGATCCCCCCGGCTCCAGGCGGTCCAGACCAGCTCCCCGGTGCCCAGCCAACCGTTGTCGCCGCTGATCAGCTGGCCGGGCAGGCCGCGCAGCCCGACGTCGGAGCCGATGGTGAAGCGCATCGGATCGGTGAGGTTGCGAAAGGCCAGCTGGCCGCCTGCGCGCAGGTTGGCCTGCCAGCGTGGCACGAAGCCCCAGCTCAGGGAGCCGAAGCCGCCCAGGGCCGTGGCTTGGCCGGGGGAGATGGCCAGGGTGGCGAGTTCGCCGCGCTGCTCTGCGGGGGTGGCCGCGGCGACGCCCTGGAGCAGGTAGGCCTGGCTGAACCAGGCGAGGGAGGGAACGCTGCCGTTGCCGTTGAGCTCCAGCCGCAGAAAGCCATTGCGGGGGCCCCGCAGCAGAGAGGGGAGGATGGCGGGCAACGGCTGGCCGTCGAGGCTCGTGCGGGAGCGGGAACCGCTGTAGGCCAGGGAGAGGCTCCAGCGGTTGCGCAGGGAATCGGTGATCAGCCACTCGAGCTGGCCCAGACCCTGCCATTGCGTGGTGGTGAGGCCGTCAGCGGGAGGCTCCAGCTCGATGCTGCTGCGGCGACTGCCCCCGAAGGCGCCGGTGACACTGAGCGCTTCCCCGAGGGGGAGGGTGTAACTGAGCGAACCGATCGACTGGCCGAGGTTGAAGGCGTTGTCGCTGTCCAGTTCGCCGTAGAACAGGAGCGAATCCCCCGCCAGCAGCAGGGCGGGCCGCTGCAGGGTGGCGGTGGTCCGCGCCTCGCCACTGCCCGGACTGCCATCGTTGCGGAGGCTCAATTCCCCCTGCCAGCGCGCGGGCGCGGGCTCCACGCGCACCTGCAGGACGGCTTGCGTGGGATCGCTGCCGAGGCGGGAAAGGGTGCTGCGCACGGAGCGGATCTCAGGGCGCTGCTGCAGCAGCTTGAGGTCCTGCTCCAGGCTGGGGAGGTGCAGGGTGTCGCCCTGAAGGGGCTGAAGCCAGCGGCGCACGCGCCCGTTGAGGGCGGCATCGGAGCCGGCGATGCGCAGTTCGACGATGCGCCCGGGCACCACCAGCAGGCGGGCCTGGGGAGGATCCTCCAGGACGAAGACGCGGGTGCTGACGTAGCCGTCGAGGGCGAGGCGGGAGGTGAGCAGGGCCGCGCAGCGGCGCAACCGCTCCGCTTGCGGCCGGACTGTGAGACAGGGGCTGAGAATGGCGGCCAGTTCGCTGGGCGAATAGGGGAGAGATCCCTCCACGGCGGGGGGCGCCGCGGGCTTGCCGGAGGGCTGGTCCGTGGGAGAGGCGGGTTCGGTGGGGGCCGGTGTGACGGGGGGGATTTCCAGGATCGGGGCCTCCTCTCTCACCGGCTGCTGCGCGGGGCGGCCAGGAGCAGGGCTGGGGAGGCGAATCGGGCTGTTCTGGAGGGGAGGCGCGATGAGCTGGGCCAGCAGTTCGAGCAAACCAAGACCCCACAAAAGTTGGTCATTTTCCCATGAATCCTGCGAATTTCACCTGCTTGGCGCCCCGCCTTGCCGGGATGGGGGTACCGCAGCAAAACGCAACGGCGCGTCGGGATCCACACCGATGAGAACACAGAACAAGAAGGGCACAACACAAGCGGGCCAAAGCTGCTGAAATGGGTGAGGGCATGGAATGCACACCGGCCATGGGCCTTCGTAACTGGAGCGACGAAAGCTGCCGGAATGCAGCAAAGCTGCGCGGTTGCATGGTGGCTGTGCTGGCGGCCTCCGCCCTGGGCCTGCCGGGGACGGCACCAGGCCGGGCGGGGGAGATCTCCGCCACCGAGGGCCGCCTGGGGCTGGGCAGCCGGGTGAACGGGGTGGAGGGCGGTAGCTGCCGGGGCGGCCCCTGCGCCGTGGATGGCGGCACATCAGCGGGAGCGAACCTGTTCCATCGCTTCAACCGCTTCGATACCCGCGGGGCCATCAGCGGGGTGTCGTTCGCCATCGGATCCCACCGGTTGGTGGTGGTGGGCGTGCTGGATCCCCTGGGGTCCTTCCTCGACAAGAACCTCGCCCTGAGCGCCCCGGCCCGGCTGATCTTCCTCTCCCCCGGCGGCGTGAGGCTGGGCAGCGGCGCATCCTTCACCAACGCGCCCAAGCTCACCTTGAGCACGGCCAGTTCGGTGGCGATCGGATCGGGGCGGTTCGATGTGTTCGGCACCACCGCGGCGGAGGCGGCGGGGCTCAGCGGAGAGCCGTTGCCGGGTCGGGCTGGGCTGCGGCGCGACCCTGAAGCGCTGCTGGCGAACGGCCTGACCGGCGAGGGCGACCTGGTGGTGGAAGGGGGATTGATCACGGTCGAGAAGGAGCTGTTGCTCGACGCCCAGGGGGGCAACGTGCTGGTGCAGGGGGGTGCGCTGGAAGCGCCCGGGGGCTCGCTGGAGCTGACGGGCCGAA